>DATBIF010000143.1:0-6160 GCA_036557045.1 Steroidobacteraceae bacterium | reverse complement strand
GTGGACGAAGCGCTCGGGGCAGCCTCGGCCGTCGGGGATGACACGATCCAGAAGCGCGCCCGTGGCTACGTCGTGCCCGATTCCTTCACCCACGGCAGCGCTGAACAGCGCACCCATTGGTTCCAGACCGGCCTGCAGAGCGGCATTCTGGAGACTTGCGATACCTTCAGCCGGTGAGCGCTGGTCCCGCCGCCTGGGCCGCCGATCTGTAGCCCGATCAATCAACTAAACGGGCTGGCACGACTTTACTGTTACCTAAGTCGTTTCCAATCGGGCAGGCTGGCAGCCACTGGGCGCCACCAGTTTTTGCAGCGCAATAGAACCTCGGAGTGATGGCTCTCAGCCGCCGGGCGCGGCGGTGGAGGCTCTACAGACGAGGTGATAGCCCAGGCGAACCGGCTTTGGAGTCGCGCGCGAGTTGAGCATTTGCAGAAGCAGATCGGTCGCCGCGTAGGCCAGGTCGTAGCTCGGCTGGTGCACCGTCGTCAATTGCGGCCACACCGTTCGCGCGATGTACGTGTCATCGAACCCAGCGACGGAGAGCTGCGCCGGGATCTCGATGCCCAGTTCGTGTGCCGCCATCAGGACACCCGCCGCCATATCATCATTGCTCGCGAAGATCGCTGTGGGAGGCTTCGGCAACGCGAGCAGCTGCCGTCCCGCCTCGAGGCCGGACTCGAACACGAACAGGCCTTGCATGACGTAGCTCGGGTCGAACGGGATGTGATGCTTGTGCAGCGCCTGTCGGAAGCCCTTCAGACGCTGGCCGCTGGCGAAATGCTCCGGGTGCCCGCGGATGAACCCGATGCTGCGGTGTCCCAGGCCGATCAGGTACTCGGTCATCTCGCGGGCCGCGCTCTCATCGTCCATATCCGCGTACGGCGTACGGTGTCGGATCTCGTTGGGAGCCATGCGCACGAACGGCAGTGAGCGCCGGTCGAGCGCCTCGATCACCTCGGCCGACTCGCTGAGCGGAGGCGTCACCACCAGGCCGTCCGCGCGCGTCTGATCGACCAGGCCCGTGATCTCGCGTGCCAGCTCCTCGCCGCGGCCGCTGCACTGGTGCACGAAGAGCTGGAAACGCTGCTCGCGACAGCGCGCCATCGCACCGTGCTGCACGTCGACGACGTAGTTGGCGCTCGGATTCTCGTAGACGAGCGCGATCAGGTAGGAGCGATTGCCGGCGAGACTGCGGGCCGACTGGCTCGGGTGGTAATTGAGCTCCTTGACCACGGCCAGTACCCGTTCGCGCGTCTCATCCCTGACGTTCGGCTCGTTATTGAGGACGCGCGAGACGGTCTTGATCGCAACTCCGGCCGCCTTGGCGACGTCGTTGATGGTCTTGCGCTGCATGCCTTGTTTGCTTTGGTCGCGCAACGGTGGGACCAGTCTACTCTGCTGCTCCGGCCTGCGCCGACGCGAGCGTGGCGCAGTCGAGCACGTCCTGCCTGCCGGTCTCGAGGCGCACATTGGCAAAGCTCAGGCCGAGCGTTCCCGCGGTACTGATCACGAACGGCGCGGAAATCCGCTTCATATCGCTCCCGGCAGCCTGGAAACAGCTGAGGCGCACTTTCATGTGTCGCCATTCACCGCGCGGGGCTTCGCGGAGCGCCCGCGTGATGGGCACGCTGCCCTTGCAGCCCACGCCGCATTCGAGACCGAGCGTCACCGCGCTGCCCGGCGCGGCCGTGACCCGGTAGTCGAACGCGAGCGAGAGCTCGCCATTGGCTTCGCGTTGCAGGTCAATGGGCTCGACGCCCTCGATGCCGATCGCGACGTCGCCCGCCCCGCTCCAACGTGCATTTCGCGCGTCCTCCTGGGCAACGCGATCCTCGGGCACGACTTCCAGGCCGCCAGTCCCGCGCTGTGTCGCGCTGAGTTCGATCCGCGGACCACTGCCCGCCTGCGCGAAGAGTCGCCAGCCGCTGCCCGGCTTGCCCTGGGCGAAGAAGGTGCGCGAGTCCGTACGAGAGCTGGCCACGCGCGAGGCATCCTCGTCCAGCGGGGCAAGATCGCCGTCGTCGGCGTAGGTCAGGCCGTAACCATAGGCAAAGAGCGGTGATCCACCGTCGCCCCGATTCAGGCTCACCTGGTCCGGAGCACGCGGCCACGAAAACGACAGCTTGCCCGTGAAGTCGTGATTCATGCTGCCATCGGACTTGCGAAACAGGACGTCGGCGACACCGCCGCCTTCGGACCCGGGCAGCCAGGCGGCGACGAATGCATTCGCGGCGTTGAGCTCTGGATTCACCCAGAGAGGGCGTCCGGACAAGAACACGGCCACGACGGGAATTGCGGCGTCTCGCAGCTTCCGAAGCAGGACCAGGTCGCTCTTGTCATCGGGCGAGTACTCGAGATCGAGCCGATCCCCCTGGAATTCTGCGTAGGGACTCTCGCCGAATACGACGATGGCGACGTCAGGTCGCTTGGCGTAGGCACCGTCCACCTTGAGCTCGGCAACGCCGCCCGCGGCGGCGACAGCTTCGCGGATGCCCGCATAGATGGACTGCGCATGCGGGAACTGCGAGCGCTGCGTGCCCGTGCCCTGCCAGGTGAGCGTCCAGCCGCCGGATTGCCTGGCGATATCGTCGGCGCCATCGCCCGCGACCAGCACGCGCTGTCGCGGATTCAGCGGCAGAAGGTGAGCGGCGTTCTTCAGCAGCACCAACGATTCGCGCACGGCGCGCCGCGCCACCGCTCGATGTTCGGGTGCACCCAGGAGCTCGAATCGGCCGGCCAGTGGGCGCGATGAGGGTTTCCCGGCCTCGAAAAGACCAGCCCGCATCTTCACGCGCAGGATTCGACGCACGGCATCGTCGAGACGCGCGCCCGGAATCTCGCCAGAGCGCGCCTGGGCAAGGGTGTTCTCACAGAGTCCCTTCCAGCTGTCGGGCGCCATGAACATGTCGAGCCCCGCATTGATCGCAGCCGCACAGCTGACCGTCGTGCAGCCCGGCACCTGTCCCTGCGCGTTCCAGTCGCTCACCACGATGCCATCGAACCCCATGCGTCCCTTGAGCACATCGGTAATCAGGCCGCGATGTCCTGTGAGCTTGATGCCTTGCCAGCTCGAGAAAGAAACCATGACGGTTTGCACGCCCGCGCCGATGGCTGCGGGATATCCGGCCGCATGGATATCGCGCAGCTCCGCCTCGCTCGCGCGGTTGTCTCCCTGGTCGCGCCCCTCGGCCGTGCCACCGTCGCCGAGAAAATGCTTCGCGGTCGAGATCACGTGCGGCGGGCGCAGGAAATCGGCGCTGCCGGGCTCGCCTTGCAGTCCCGTCACCATCGCGCCCGCGAAAGTGCGCACGATCTCCGGGTCCTCGGAGTAGGACTCGTAGGTCCGTCCCCAGCGATCGTCGCGCACCACCGCCAGCGTTGGACCGAAGTTCCAGTCCTGGCCAGTGACGCGCATCTCCCGCGCAGTGACGGCGCCGATTTCCCGCACGAGGTCGACGTCGCGCGTCGCGCCGAGTCCGATGTTGTGGGGAAAAATCGTGGCGCCAATGATGTTCGCGTGCCCGTGCACCGCGTCGAGTCCCCAGAGCACGGGGATCGCGGCCGCGCCACTGCTCTTGTCGACGGAGGCGAGGTAATAGGCGTCGGCGGCCGCGAGCCATACGCGCGCCGGTGCGAAGTCGTCGCCGCCCGGCCCGGAGTTGCCGCCGTTCAGAATCGAGCCCAGTCGATAACGGCGCACGTCCTCGGGCGTCACGCTCGCAACGTCGGCCTGGATCAGCTGACCGACCTTCTCCTCGAGGGTCATGGCCTGCATCAAAGCGCTGATGCGCGCTTCGAGCGCGGCGTTCGACGGGATCGGTGACCTGACTTCTGGCCAGACCGCGGGGTTCACTTCACCCCGAGCCGTCGACGCAGGCTCTGCAACCGGTGGCGCACCCGAGGACGAGGGCCGAGAGCAGCCCCCCACGGCGACGCCCAGTGCGATGAACAAAGCAACGCCGGTGCATCCGCGCCAGGTCTTCATGCCGTGCGGGTCCCCCTCCCAGGGCTGCCGGATCGACTCGTTAGTGTTTCATCAAAGGAGCCGGCGGCAGCGAGGATCACACGATCATGACAACGCTGTCAAAAGATCAGGCGATGTCAGGCCGAACGATCGCCCCGCGCCAACGACCCGTCGATCTCGGACTCGGCGGCGAGCCAGTCCTCGAGGTCGAAACCGGGAGCGAAGCGACGCTTTTCGGCTCGGTAGTAGGCCGCCGTGGCGATCATCCCCTGGCGATCGGTCGCGGTGATTCGTGTCCGTGCGGCAGACGTCGGCGCTGCCTCTCGTGTGGACCCGGCGGGCGGCGCATCGGGCTGTGCGATGGTCGGCGGCGCAGTGCGGCGCGCACGCGCCGGCTTCGCCGAGGTCGAAGGGGAATTGGGATTGCGTGGCTCTGACATGGCTGGTTCCTCCGCCAAGGATGATCGTCGTTCACGATGACAGTCGTACGTATACCGCCGCGCGCGGTGCATCAGCCAGACCGAATCCGCCGCGCTCCGCGGCGCGCGCCTTGTCGGTGATCGACCCGATCGGGGACCATAGGTTCTTTCTAACGCCTGGACCGGATGTGCTCAGCCTGCGCTCGGTATGTCGCAGCTTTCGCGAAGGTGAACGCCTGCATCGGGTGCTGGACGGCGCCGAAGCCGAGATCCGGGACGGCGAATTCGTCGTCATCGTGGGGCGCAGCGGTTCAGGCAAGTCGACGCTGCTCAATCTCATCAGCGGTATCGACGTTCCCGACTCGGGCACGATCAGTTTTGACGACACTGTCGTCTCGCAGCTCCCGGAGCCCGAGCGCACTTACTTTCGGCGCCGCAATGTCGGCTTCGTCTACCAGTTCTTCAACCTGATCCCGACGCTCAACGTCGAGGAAAACGTGCGGCTCGCGCTCGAGCTCGATGGCGTGCGGGGTATCAGCGCGCGCCGCCAGGCGGTCGAGCTCCTCGACCAGGTGGGGCTTGCGTCGCGAGCCGCGAGCAGCCCGGACGTCCTCTCGGGCGGCGAGCAGCAACGCGTCGCCCTGGCGCGCGCCCTCGCACACCGGCCGCGCCTGCTGCTGGCCGATGAGCCCACGGGCAATCTCGACAGCGACAACGCGCATCAGGTTCAGGAACTGCTCTCGGACCTGGTGCGCCGCTGCGGCTCGACCCTGATCCTGGCGACGCATGCCGAGGCGCCGCGCGCGCTCGCCGACCGCGTGCTCGAACTGAGCGACGGGCGCCTGCACGAGATCGCCCCGTGAGTCCGACGCTGTGGCGCGCTTCGGCGCGACATCTCCTGCATCATCCCGCGCAACTGCTCCTGGCGGTGCTCGGTCTCGCGCTCGGAGTCGCCACGGTGACGGCGATTCACCTGGCCGCGCGCAGCGCCGAGCGGGCGTTGCAGCTGTCGGTCGAGGCGCTGAACGGCCGCGCTACGCACCAGATCGTGGGCGCGCCCGCTGGGCTGGACGAGTCCCTTTACGTCCGGCTGCGCACGACTGATCTCGAGGCCGATCTCGCGCCGGTTGTCGAAGGCTATGCGGAGGTGTCGGGACAGAGCGTCCTCGTACTCGGCATCGACGTTCTCGCCGACGCGCGCGTTCGGGAATTCAGTGCACTGCCAGGCGGCGCCAGCCTCGAAGCGCTGCATCGCTGGATGAACGAGCCCGGCATGGTGCTCGCAGCGCGCCCCACTGCGGAGAGACTCGGACTCACGGCGCGCGCCACCGCGGCGAGGCCCGAGCTCGCGGAGAACAACGCGTTCACGGTGAATGTCGCGGGCGTCGAGCGCGACGCGCACCTGTTCTCCGAGATCGACGCCCGGCCCGGCCTCGACAACGTGCTCATCGTCGACATCGCCACCGCCCAAGAGTGGTTCGCCGCGATCGGGCGGCTGTCACGTATCGACGTGCGCGTCGCGGACGGCGCGAAGGGCGCACGGCAGATCGAGGCGTTGAGGGCTCGCCTTCCAGCGGGCGCGCAACTCGTCACGAGCGCGCAGCGCAGCAGTGAGCTGACCGGCCTGACGGCCGCATTCACGACCAATCTTCAGGCGCTGAGTCTTCTTGCCCTGCTGGTGAGTGCCTTCCTGATCTTCAACAGCGTGAGTTTCGCCGTCGTGCAGCGACGTGATCTCCTCAGCACGCTGCGGGCACTCGGGGTCACGCGCGGCGAA
>DATBIF010000142.1:0-6645 GCA_036557045.1 Steroidobacteraceae bacterium | reverse complement strand
CGGAGCTGTCGTTGAAGGCCAGGGGCAGCGCATCAGTGCGATAGCCGATGCGGATCTCTCCCGACTTCCTGATCTGGTCGAGCGTGCCCGCGAGCGCAAGGGCCGGGAGCACGCAGGATACGAAGGTGAGGAGCAGAGCGGACGTGAAACGATGCGGCATGGCGATCCCCATTTGTTGTTGGCAGGTCCTGGTGCAAGCCTAGCGCAGGCGCGGATCCCGGGCTCCACGAAAATCTACTGGTAGTCTCGCGGCCTCGCGGCGAGCGTGCGCAAGGTGATCGAACAGGCAGCTCCCAGGGTGGCAGGCCCATGCGAACGCGTCCGAGAATTGATTCTCCGCACCGCGGTCCAATACTGCTCTGCAGGATCCGTTCACACTCCGGGAGCGTCATGAGATCGTTGGGCCAGAGACCAGAGGGAGCGCGGCTCGAGCGCATCAAGGCGTCGCCACGCTGGGATGGCGAACGTTTTCGTAACCCGCATCCCATCATTCCCGGCTTGCGCGATCCGAACGCGTCCATGCCGTCGCTCGGTGATTTCCTCCGCGGTGGCGAACGCCGTGTACCCTCGGGGCCGCTCCCGTCGAAGAATCCGCTGGAGGACTGGTCGAAACCACCGGCCAGTGGTCTGCGCGCCACGTGGCTGGGCCACTCCACCGTGCTGATCGAGATCGACCGGGTTCGCGTGCTGACCGATCCCGTGTGGGGACCGCGCGCCTCACCCTCGAGCCTTGCCGGACCCAGGCGTTTTCAGCCAATACCCGTTTCGCTGCGAGAGATGCCGCCCGTCGACCTCGTCATCGTGTCGCACGATCACTATGACCATCTCGACTATCCCACCATGCGCGCGCTCGCGAAGAGCACGGTGCCGTTTGTCACCTCGCTCGGCGTAGGCTCGCACCTCGAAGCCTGGGGCATCGCCCCGGCACGCATCACGGAGCTCGACTGGTGGGAGTCGCATCGACTGCCGAACACGGAAGTGATGGTCACCGCGGCGCCCGCGCAGCATTTCTCCGGGCGCGGCCTGAAGGACCGCAATGCCACGCTCTGGTCTTCGTTCGTCATACGCTCGCCCCGGCACGCGGTCTTCTTCAGTGGCGATACCGGGCTCACGACGGAGTACCAGGCGATCCGCGAACGACTCGGCCCGTTTGACCTCGTCATGCTGGAGGTCGGCGCCTTTCACCCCGCGTGGGGCGACATTCACCTGGGACCCGAGAACGCTCTCAAAGCGCTGAAGCTGCTGGGCAATGCGCCATTCCTTCCCGTGCACTGGGGCACGTTCAGCCTGGCGATGCACGCGTGGGATCAGCCCGCAGACGTCCTGTTCGAGCGCGGGCCGAAGTCTGGCGCACGGATCCTGATGCCTCGCCTTGGAGAGCCGATCGAGCCGGCTCGCGACCGGAAGCTCGAGGCGTGGTGGCGAGTTGTCGATGCCACCGACCGTGGGCCGGCTTCCCGGACACCGGAGGTCTCCATTCCGAAGGCCATGCCCTGGCCGATCGACTGATTGCTCAGAGAATGACCAATCCAAGCGCCGCGGCCGTAACTCGCGTAGTCTGCGGATTGCAAGGGATGGTTATGCACAGGTCGTTCACCGCAACAGTGAACAACCGCCGAGGATCGCGTAATGAAGCGCAAGAGTAAGGAACCCAAGCTGAGCGCCGAGCATCGCGCGTTGGCGCGCATTGCCCAGCGTGCGCGCGCATTCGCCCAAGAGGCACGCGCGAAGTCGCGGCGCGCGAAAGCGGCATGGAAGGAGGCGGGGCAGGCGGTGCGAGAAGCGAAGCGCGCCGCCAAGAGAGCGCGCCGCGCCGCGAAGGATGCCGAGTCGGCCTTCAGACGCGCGATGCGCAAGAAACGCGCCCGACGCCGCTGACGGCGCCGATGATCAGCGGTGCGGCGTGTGCAGCCGCACGCCTGGCCTGGTCACGGGGATTGCGACAGGATCGAGCGCACGACCTCGCTCAGCCGGGTCGCGGAGGCGTCGTCGTCGTTCCGGGCGCGCCACGCGACGAATCCGTCCGGACGAACCAACACGCAGCCCGACGGCCCGATGCCGTAGGCGGCAGCGAATCCACCGGCCGGATCCTCCAGGCCATCGCGCCCCAGCTGCCGCACTTCCAGCGTGAGACGAGCTTCACTCGCTGCGCGGCGTGCATGAGCTTGCCACTCGTTCCCTTCGTCGCCTGCCAGCAAGGTGAAACTTCGGCCGAACAGATCGAGCGTTGAAAGGTCCTGCCCATCGCGACGCAGCCAATAATGAGGAGCGCGCGTGCCGGGGAGCGCGTGCGATTCGCGAGGATTGAGATGCGGCGGCGCGTCCGCCGCTTCCGCGATGATCGCTGAGGAACGATAGACGTAGCCGAGCTCGATGTTGAGGTCGTTGACCAGGGGCTGCATGCCATCCCGCGGGAGCGACGGATCGGTGCGCAGCACGTAGCGTGTATACGCCTGCTCGACCGTGAGCGCGCCGATCGGGCGTCGCTCCTCATCGTAGGTGGACAGAAGACCCTCGCCGGCGACGCCGTTCAGAACCATCGCCAGCTTCCAGGCGAGGTTGTGAGCATCCTGGACGCCGGTGTTGCCACCCCAGCCGCCGGTTGGTGGCATCACGTGTGCGGCGTCGCCCGCTATGAAGATACGGCCGTCGCGGAACCGTTCGGCGGTGTCGGCGGTGGCCCGCCAATGCATCACGTTTTCGATGCTGACCGGGATATCGGCGAGGCCGATGGCGGTGCGCACCATTTCGAGCGCGCGTTCGTCGTCGAAGCCAGTCGAGACATCCACGTTCGGCCGCGCGGCATCGCCAATGGTGTTCACGACCAGGAAGGCGCTCTCGAACGGCTTCTCGAAGCGGAAGAAGCCGCGCAGCCGCGGGTGATTGGCGTAGACGACCGCCCAGAGTTTCCCCTCGAGGAATGGACGCAGGTTGGCGCGGAAGTAGATCGTGACGCTCTTCGAGAACGACCCGTGCCCGAGCATGCGGATGCCGAGCTGCTGGCGGATGCGGCTATGCGCGCCATCGGCTGCGATCAGGTACTGCGCGCGCACGGTCTGAGTCTCGCCGGTGTCGCGGTGCTTGAGGACGGCGGTGACGCCCGCGGCGTCCTGCGCGAGCGAGGTGCATTCGGTTGCGAAGCGGATCTCGGCGCCGTGCTTCTCGGCGGACTCCTTCAGCGTCGGTTCGAGCGCGTTCTGCGACAGGAACACGCGCACCGTCGGGCTGAGATCGCGGATGCCGTCGTTGAAATTGGCAATGTAGTGCGCGGTTGCGCCTCCCGCGAGGGTCTCCGCGCCGACTACGCCCGCGTCCTGCACGAACTGCGCTTCAGACTTGGTACGCACGGTCTGCTCGATGCCGACGCTGCGAAAGATCTCCATCGTGCGCTGGGTCACGGAGGCGGCGCGTGGATGGATGGCGGTGCCGCGATGATGCTCGACCACGAGCGCGCGCACGCCGTGATGGCCGAGCAGGAGCGCCGTGCTCATGCCGACCATGCTGCCGCCGACGACGAGGACGGGGACTTTGATATCGGCGCCGGGGCTCATAGCGCGATCGCGCGCGTGCTATGACTTGCGACGCGCGACGACGAAGGTTTCGTCGTTGAACCAGAGACCGCCATGTTTCTGCAGCACCGCCTGGGTCGCGTCGAGATATGCGCCGGTCTGCACCACGGCGTCAAGTCTCTCGTCCTCGATCTGGTTGACATAGATCGCCGCGTTCCACGCCGCGAACAGCGTCGAAGTGCCGATGCGATCGCCGATCTCGGAGGGGAGCGTGTGCATTTCGTAGCGGAAGATCGCCTTGTCGTCCGGCAGCGCGGTGAGTACGTAATCGCGCGCGTCACGACCCAGCTCGTTCTTCAGGGCGGCGAGCAGCGCGTGCCGGTCGACCTGGAAAGGATTTTCCTTCGGCCAGAGCCTCTGGATGATCTCGAGCGCCGGATCCTTGCCGGCCGACTGGATGCCCAGGAGCCGCCCGCCCGGCGCCAGGCTGCGCGTCAGGGGCCCCAGCACCTTGGAAGCCTTGAACTCGGCGGAATTGCGCGCCCGCCAGGGCTGGGACGCGAGGATGAGGTCGTAGGTTTCGAACACGTGCCCAGGTCTTGGCACCACTGCATCGAGGAGGAACTTGTGATCCTCGCGATAGATGACCAGCACGGACGGACGGGCATAGACAGGGTTGCCCGTCTTCGGGCTCGGCTTGGTCTGCCAGGCCTCGCCGATCGACTGGCACAGCGTCTCGATCTGCTCGCCATACTCGAAGGCGGAATCGCCGCGCAGGCGAACCTCACGCCAGTTGAGCGCCGCCGCGGAATTGAGATCGCGCGGCATCAGGCGCGGCGCCTCGGAGTAGTTGAGGTTGGTGACCACGAGTACCGTAGCCGGGTGCTCGTGAAAACGATCGGGCATCTTGTCGAGGCCAAGCCGCACATCCTCGAGGCTGATCTCCTTCGCTACCGCGAGGAGCGGCACCGTGGGGAACAGCCGGTGGATGCTGCGCATCATGCGCGACAACACCGTGCCGTCACCCATGCCGGCATCGAAGATGCGCAGGCTTGGCGGCTGGGGGTGGATGTGCGCGAGCTCCTGCGAGACGCGGCGCGCGATCGCCGGCTTCTCATTGCAGGTGTTGACGAATGCGAGGTATTTCTGCCGGTTGTCGTAGAAGCGAAACGGTGGCGATGTCTCGGCGGCGGGCTTCTGCGCAGGGTCAGTCGCGGAGTTGCGTGGCACTGTCATGGGCGAAGGGCAGTCGTCACGCGGCTCGTCTAGGCGGCCGCGCGTGCCAGGCGGCCGTGGAACTGGCGCAGCAGCTCGTTGTACCCGCGTGGATTGTCGAGGTTGGCCAGGTGGCCGCTCCGGGGCAGGAGCTCGCGCGTCGCAAATGGTAGGGCATGACTCAGGACCAGACCGATGTGCCTGCGTGCGTCGGTATCGTACTCGCCGTTGATGATGAGTACCGGCCGGCGCAGCGACTCCAGTGCATCCGCTGCAATTCCCGGGGCCGATTGAATCGGCTTCTCGAGCAAGTCGCGGGCCGGATAGCGCGCCAGCATTTCCCTCACGACCGCGTGCGCCTGCGGATCGGTCGTCCGCAAGCGCGCGAACGGATGACGCTGCCATTCTGCGCGAAATGCTTCGAGCCCGCGCGTACGAATCAGCTCGCGGTACCGGGTGCGCGGCACCTCCTGGTCGGCGCTCCCATCCATGGCATCGCTCGGATTCGGCGGTCCGTCGAGGACCAGCGCGGACACGCGTTGCGGCAGGCGCAGTGCGAAGTCCAGGGCGACACGCGCGCCCTGCGACATGCCGACGATCATCCCCGAGGCAACCTGCGCGTGATCGAGCAACGCTTCGAGATCAAAGGAATCGTCGGCGAGAGAGGGGACACCCGAGGAGAGGCCGAAGCCGCGACGATCGTAGCGAATGATCCGGAACGAGCGCCCGAGCTCGAGCGCCTGCGGCTGCCACAGATCGAGATCGAGGGTCCAGCCGTGGATGAAGATGAGGGCATCGCCCTGGCCCTCATCGCGATAGCGCAGGCGAACTTCGCCCGACGTGAAGTAATGATCGAGTGTCTGCATCGGTATCGGCCTCGATCGCTCGCACGCTCCCGCGTTCGTATACCGAAAAAGATTTCGCAAACAGGCTACGAGCGCGGCAGGGTTGCGTCAAGCATCCGGCTGATCAGACCTGGGCGCTGAGCGACAGACCGGGGACCCGGCTGAGCTCGGTGGAGATCTGCTGGCTTGCCTGCCGCAGCATCGACAGGCGTTCGCGAACCAGCCGCGCCTTGGTGGTGCGGCCGGAGTGGCTCGAGCTGTTGAGTGCCGCGACCACGCGACCGTGCTGGTCGAGGACCGGTACAGCGAGGGCCACGACGCCGTAGGCCAGCTCGTCCTGCACCGCGGAGTAGCCGTTACGCCGGCACTCGTCGATGAGTTGCCGGATTTTCTTCGGGTCGGTGACCGTGTGTTCGGTGAGTGCGACGAAGGACTGCGTGCGGAAATAGCGTTCGAGGCGTTCGGCGTTCAGTCCCGCCAGCAGCACTCGTCCCATGGAAGTGACATGAGCCGGGAAGCGGCTGCCGACGTGGGCCTCCAGGCGCACGAGCGTGCGGACCGATGTGCGCGCCACATAGACGATGTCGTTGCCGTCGAGCACCGAGAGCGCGGCCGAGTCGCCGGTGAGGCGCGCGAGCTCCTCGAGATGGGTCTTGGTGAGGTGCTCGATGTCCATCGACTCGAGATATGCGGCGCCGAGCTCGAGCACCTTGGGCCGGAGCAGGAAGGCGCGGCCGTTACGCGTGACATAGCCCAGCTCCTCGAGCGTCAACAGGCAACGCCGCGCGGTGGCGGCGGGCAGGCGCGCGATGGCGGCAATCTCGCTCAGCGTGAGCGACGAATGATCACGCGTGAAGGCGCGAATCACCTGCAACCCCTTGGCGAGGCCACCCATGGCTTCGCGGCGTTGCTGTGCAGGCTGGCGTGCGGGCATGTCGGAAGTCTATTTCGATATGCGAAATGAGGACAAGGTACTTCGCCGCCCCGGCTCACTTGACGTCGAGGGATTGCAAGGCTCAGCATATTCGTATTACGAAGTCTGTTTCGCTATACGAAATATGCTCAGGGCCGGACAC
>DATBIF010000141.1:0-4782 GCA_036557045.1 Steroidobacteraceae bacterium | reverse complement strand
GAATGAAAATTTGTCATCCTCGTCCGGCGAATACACACCGCAGTCCCACACGATGACGTTGCCGGCGCCGTATTGCTTCTCGGGAATCACGCCCTCGAACGAGCCATAGTCGAACGGATGATCTTCCACTTCGACGGCCATGCGCTTGTCGGCCGGGTCGGTGGAAGGCCCCTTCGGCACCGCCCAGGATTTCAGGACGCCGTCGAGCTCGAGACGAAAGTCGTAGTGCAGGCGGGTCGCCGCGTGCTTCTGGATGACGAACAGGAGCGGCCCGCGGCGCGGCACGATCTTCGGGCCCGGCTCCGGGGTGGCCGTGAATTTGCGCTTCGCGGCGTAGCGGTCGAGGGCCTGTTTCTTCTTCATGACTCCTCAGACAGCACAATAACACCAGGTTCACCGGCAAGCGCCTGAGCCGAGCCGCAAGCCGGGCAACATAGGACGCCGCGACACGTTTTTCACGCTCGCGGTGCTAGGATTCCGCGCACAAGAATTACGCTGAGCAGGGAGCCCATGCGCGCCTACTGGTTTGCCTTACTGGCCCTGGTTGGTCTACTTCCCCTTTCTTCAACTCTCGCTGCGGAAGCGCCGTCCGCCGAAGCCTTCGGCAAGATCCCGCAGGTGAGCGATGTCGTCCTGAGCCCCGACGGGAAGCTCCTCGCCTGGTGCGACAGGAGTCGGGACCGGCCGCACGTCGTGGTCTACGAGGTCGACGCCCGCAAGTACCGTGGCGACACGGCGCTCGCGGAGGGGCTGAAGCTCCGCTCGCTGGTATGGTCCGATAACGAAACTGTCCTGGCGAATGTCAGCCAGTACCAGGACTTCGGGCAGGCCCGGAAGGCCTATCACTACGAGGTGTTTCGCACCGTCGCCATCGACGTCGTGAACAACACCAACAAGATGTTGCTGATGGCCGACGGCGTGCGTCCGCTGGTGCTGGGTGCGCGGACGTTGTCGCTGCGAACGCCGAAGCCCCGGACCGTCATCATGTCGACCATTGACTACTCGCCGACGCAGAAGCGTCGCGAGCTCGGCACTCGACTCGCAGGGGGCCGTGGCGATGAGGGCTGGGTCAGCAAGGTGTTCGAGGTGGATACCCGCAGCGGCAAGGGCACGCCGATCGCCGAAGGAACCCCGTTCACCCGGGACTGGGTCGTCGCTGCCGACGGCAGCGTCGTGGCGCGCAGTGAATGGAAGGCGGATTCTGACACGTTCACGATTCTCGCCAGGGATGGCGCGGGCTGGCGAGAGATCCTGCGCGAGCAGCACGGCGGCCAGCGTGAGTTGTATGGCCTGATGAGCGATGGGCGCACGCTCCTCGTCAGCGGCACGAATTCGGCAGGACGGGCGATCGTGGTCGGTCTGCCGCTCGCGGGCGGCGAGATGAAGTCGGTGCTGGACGATCCGGAGCGTGATGTCGAGCGCGTGGGCCTCGACCTGCTGACGCAGACCCCTGAGAGCCTCGCGCTCGGCGGTGCCAAACCGGAGCTGCGCTGGCTCGATCCGGAAGCAGCGCGTCGTTTCGATGCCGTCGCCAAGTCCTTCCCAGGTCAACGCGTCTCCATTTCCGGGCGCTCGGAGAATTACCAGCGCATCGTGGCGCAGGTGGAGACCCCATCCACGCCGAGCGTTTACTACCTGGTCGACTTCAGTACTCGCAAGGCCGACATCGTCGGTGAAGAGTATCCCGCCCTCACTGGCCTCAAGCTGGGAGAGGTGCGCCCGATCACCTACAAGGCACGTGACGGGAAGGAGATACCTGCCTACCTCACGCTGCCGCCATCCGGCGGAGAGAAGAATCTGCCGCTCGTCGTGTTGCCGCACGGCGGTCCGGATTATCGCGACAATTACACTTTCGACTGGCTGGCGCAGTTCATGGCCTCACGCGGATATGCGGTGTTGCAGCCGCAGTTCCGGGGCTCGTCCGGATTCGGAGAAGCATGGCGGGAGGCTGGGTTCAGACAATGGGGCCTGCTGATGCAGGACGACGTGACAGACGGCGTGAAGGCGCTCATCGAGCAAGGCGTTGCTGACGCCACTCGCGTGTGTATCGTGGGCGCGAGCTACGGTGGTTACGCGGCGCTCGCGGGGGCGACGTTCACACCCGAGCTCTACCGATGCGCTGCCAGCATCGGCGGCGTCTCGGATCTGCCCGAAATCCTGGGTTACGTGCAGCAACACTACGGCGAGGAGTCGGACACGCTGGCGTACTTCCAGCAGTCGATTGGTTCGGCATTCGACCCGCAGGTGGTGGCAAGGTCGCCGGCGCGCTCCGCGGCGCAGGTGAAGGCCCCGATCCTTCTCATCCATGCGACCAACGATACCGTCGTGCCCTCGACTCAATCGGAGCTGATGGCCAAAGCTCTGCGCAAGGAGAATAAGACAGTCGAGCTGGTCAAGCTCCCCGGTGAAGACCACTGGTTGTCGCAAACGGCGACCCGGGTGCAGGTGCTCGAGGAGCTCGACAAGTTTCTCGCTGCGAATCTGCGCGCAACCCCGTAAAGTTCGCCTTTCGCTTTTGCCTGGAGGAGGGCGGACGATGCGCTCTGCTTGGTTGTCGCTGTTCCTGCTGCTGATCCTCACCGGCTGCGCGCCGGCGCCAAAACCCGCGGACCAGCCAGATAAGAAGGCCGCTGAGGCCCTGCATCAGCTGTTTGCGGACGAGTGGAGCACGCGCATGCGTGACGATCCGCTGTTCGCGACCGCCTCGGACGTGCATGACTACGATGACAAGCTGCCGTCCGTCACCCCCGCCGACTTCACGCGCCGGCTGCAGCAGGACCAGGACTACCGGAAGCGCCTTTCCGCCATCTCGCGCGACGCGCTGAGCCACGAAGACCAGGTCAACTACGACCTGTTCGAGTTCGTGCTCAAGCATCGTCTCGCGCTCGCGCCGTTCAAGCAGTGGCGCATTCCGCTCACGAGCGATGAAGGCTTTCACATCGAAGTCATGCGCATGGCGGCCGGCGTGCGTATGAGCAGTGTGCAGGATTACGAGAACTACATCGCGCGCCTGCACGCGGTGCCGGCCTATTTCGATCAGCAGATCGCCAACCTGCGCCAGGGGATGGCCGACGGGTTCACGCTGCCGGCGGTGATCATGCCGGGCGTGATCAAGGTGGTCGAAGGACAGCAGTACACCGCGCCGGAGAAGACGCCGTTCTGGGAACCGTTCACGCGCTTTCCGGACACGATCAGCGCGGCCGACCGCGAGCGACTCATGACCGCGGCGCGCAGCGCGATCCAGGGCGACACCATTCCCGCATTCAACAAGCTGCTGACGTTCTTCAGCAAGGAATACCTGGCCGCGGCGCGCAGGACGATCGGCGCGAGTGATCTGCCCGATGGCAAGGCGTACTACGAAGCTTCGGTGCGCTTCTACACCAATCTCGACGTGACGCCGGACCAGGTTCACGAGCTCGGCCTGAGCGAGGTCGCGCGCATCCATGCGGAAATGGACGCCGTGATCAAGCAGACCGGGTTCAAGGGCGACTTTGCGGCCTTCCTCAAATTCCTGCGAACCGATCCGCGCTTCTACGCGAAAACGCCTGACGAGCTGCTGAAGGATGCCTCGTATATCGCCAAGCAGATCGACGGGCTGCTGCCCGGATACTTCGGCAAGCTTCCGCGCCAACCGTACAGCGTGCAGCCCGTGCCCGCGGAACTCGCGCCGAACTACACCGCGGGCCGCTATTCTCCGGCGCCGCTGGGCGGACTGAAGGGCGGCGAGTATTGGGTCAATACGTACGCGCTCGAGAAGCGACCGCTCTATGCGTTGACGGCGCTCACGCTGCATGAGGCGGTGCCGGGCCATCACTTGCAAGGCGCGCTCGCGCGCGAGCTCGAGAACGTGCCGCCCTTCCGTCTCGATCTCTATCCGCACGCGTTCGGCGAAGGATGGGGGCTCTACTCGGAGAAGCTCGGCAAAGAAATGGGCATGTACAAGACGCCCTACGATGAGTTCGGCCGCTTGACCTACGAGATGTGGCGTGCCTGCCGGCTCGTCGTCGACACGGGCATGCACTGGAAGGGCTGGACACGCGAGCAGGCGCTGGAATATCTCGCGAGCAACACGGCGCTCTCATTGCACGAGGTGGAGACGGAGACCAACCGTTACATCGCGTGGCCGGGGCAGGCGCTCGCCTACAAGATGGGAGAGCTCAAGATCCTGGAGCTGCGCAAGCGGGCGCACGATGCGCTCGGTGATCGCTTCGATATCCGTGCGTTCCATGATGCGGTGTTGGAAAACGGCGGCGTGCCGCTGCCGATTCTCGAAACGCAGATCGATGAGTACATCGCCGCTGCGCAGAGAAATGCAGCGCGTACGCGGCAGTGACAACGCGCGCGCGAAGGGCCGAATGCGCGACGACGATCTCGATCCGGCGTTCCTGCTCTGGAGCATGCACGTGAGGATGGATGTCGCACGCGACCTGCGCACCGAAATCCGCGCGGGCCGGATCGAGCTCATAGGCCCGTCGGCACTGCGGAAACAGTTTCCCGACTGGGTGCAGCTCAGCTCGCTTGCGCCATTTCCCCGCCGCAGGCCCGGCCGCGAGCAACGCCTCGACTGGGCGCACCGCGCCAACGGCAATCTGTTGTAGTCTTGCTCTCGCGATTTCCCAACGCGCCCGTAGCTCAGTTGGATAGAGCATCAGGCTTCGAACCTGAGGGTCGGGAGTACGAGTCTCTCCGGGCGCGCCAATTTTGCGCTTGGGGCGTCGATTGCCAGATCGCGGCGCCTCGTTCACTACGCTCGAGCTTCCTCCGTCGCCACGTTGCGACCGT
>DATBIF010000140.1:0-10313 GCA_036557045.1 Steroidobacteraceae bacterium | reverse complement strand
AGCGCGCTAGCCGCAAGTTGAAATCGAAATCGCGAGCCATACATCGCTTCACGAGCGCGGCAAGCGCTTCGATCCCCGAGATGATGGAGGTGACGAGACATGAGCGTAGTGAGATATGAACCCTGGGTACTGGTGAATCGCCTGAGCCGCGATCTCGAGCGTCTCTTCAACGTTCCCGGCGACGCAGGTGACGAGACACGCAACGCAGTGGTGGATTGGGTCCCCGCTGTCGATATCAAGGAAGAGGACCAGCAGTTCGTGCTGCATGCCGATCTGCCGGGCGTCGATGCGAAGGAGATCGATGTGTCGCTGGAGAAGGGCGTGCTGACGATTCGCGGCAAGCGCGCATCCGAGTCGCGCGAGGAGAAGGATGGCTACCGGCGCGTCGAGCGCGTCAGCGGTGAGTTCTTCCGCCGTTTCACTCTGCCCGATACTGCGGACTCGAACGCGGTCAAGGCGAAGTTCGTCAACGGCGTCCTCGAAGTCCAGATCCCCAAGCAGCCTACCGTGCTGCCGCGGCGGATCAGCGTCGAAACCCACTAGATAACAGTCGATTTGCGGCTTTCCTCGCGGGGCAGGAGGCGGAACTTTCCGCCCTCCTGCCTTGTCCTGTACGCGCGATGAGGGCCGCCCTAAAATCCTCGGCCCGTTACCTTCAGGATCTACCTCCGCATGAAGCTGATCCCGTTCCGCGCCGGCCTAGCGCTGGCGGCCCTGCTCGCCTTCACCACCCAGGTCCCCGCGGCCCAGCCCGCGGTCACGGAGACGGCCCTGCCGTCGCTCGCGCCGATGGTGAAGAAGGTCGGCCCGACCGTGGTGAGCATCGCGACCAAGGGCACGATCAAGGACCGTGGCGGCAACAATCCGCTGCTGGATGACCCGTTCTTCCGCCGCTTCTTCGACCTGCCGCAGGGCGGCGGACCGCGTGAGCGTACGTTCCAGAGCGCGGGCTCGGGCGTGGTGGTCGACTCGGCGAACGGTTACATCATCACGAACGCGCACGTGATCGAGAACGCCAGCGAGATCACGATCACCGCGCAGGACGATCACGAATACAAGGCCGAGGTGGTCGGCGCCGACGAGGGCTCGGACGTCGCGGTGCTCAAGCTCAAGCAGGGCAAGCTCCCGGCGATTGCGCTCGGCGATTCGAGCAAGCTCGAGGTCGGCGACTTCGTGGTCGCCATCGGCAATCCCTTCGGACTGCAGCACACCGTCACTTCGGGCATCGTGAGCGCGCTCGGCCGCGTCGGCATCGGCGATCCCAGCCGCAGCTACGAGGATTTCATCCAGACCGACGCGTCCATCAACCCGGGCAACTCCGGCGGCGCGCTCGTGAACCTGCGAGGCGAGCTGGTCGGCATCAACTCCGCGATCCTGAGCCGCACCGGCGGCAACATCGGCATCGGCTTCGCGATCCCGGTGAACATGGTCAAGAACGTGATGGATCAGCTCATCAGGTTTGGCGAGGTGAAGCGCGGAATCCTGGGCGTCAACATCATCAACCTGACACCCGATGTCGTGACGGCAGTCGGCGCACCCGCTGACACACTGGGCGCGCTCGTGACCCAGGTGCAGAGCGGCTCGGCGGCCGAAAAGGCCGGCATCAAGGTCAACGATATCATCAGCTCGGTCAACGGCGAGGCCGTGAAGGGCGCGCCCGAGCTGCGGCGGTCGATCGGCATGCTGCACATCGGCGACAAGGTCGACGTGGGCCTGGTCCGTGATGGCAAGCCACGCAAGGTCACGGCCGTGATCGCCGAAGGCTCGGCCTCGCAGGTCGCGTCCGCAGCTGACATTCACGAAGGGCTGGAGGGCGCGCAGCTCGGCGATGCGGACAACGCGAGCGGAGTCGCCGTGCGCGGCGTTGAAGGGGGCAGCCCCGCCGCGCAGGTCGGCCTGCGTCCCAATGACGTGATCATCGGCGTCAACCGCACGCCGGTGAAGAACCTCAAGCAGTTGAAGGACGCTGCCGAGGGAATGGAGACGATCCTGCTCACCATCCGGCGCGGCAGCGACACGTTGTCGATCCCGGTGCGCTGACTCAGGGGCGGGTGGCGACCCGGGCCACATCGGTTTGCGTTCTCGGCGGCACCGGTTTCGTCGGTAGCCGGCTCGTAACCCGGCTGGTGGACGAGGGCTATCGCGTGCGGGTCCTCACGCGCAATCGCGAAGCGCACCGCGACCTGCTGGTGCTGCCGGACCTCGATCTCACCACAGCCGACGTGCACGACCCGGGGCAGCTCGCGGCGCAGTTCGCCTCGTTCGACATCGTCGTCAACCTGATCGGCATTCTCAACGAGCGCGGCTGGAGCGGCGCAGGCTTTCGACGCGCGCACACGGAGCTCGCCGGCAAGGTCGTCCGCGCGTGCCGGTCTTCCGGTGTGAAGCGCCTGCTCCACATGAGCTCGCTCGGTGCCGACGCCGAAAACGCGCCCAGTCACTACCTGCGCACCAAGGGTGAGGCCGAGGCAGCGGTGCGCGCAGGCGCCGCGGAAGGGGGCATCGACTGGACGATCTTCCGCCCGTCGGTGATCTTCGGGCCCGGCGACTCCTTCACCAACCGCTTCGCGCGACTGCTGCGCCGCGTGCCGCTGATGTTGCCGCTCGCGCGCAGCGGCGCGCGCTTCGCGCCCGTTTACGTCGACGACGTGGTCGAGGCGATGCTGCGCTCGCTGCAGATTCACGGGGGCGCCGGCCGCACGTTCGAGCTGTGCGGGCCGAAGAGTTATTCGCTGGGCGAGATCGTTCGCTTCCTGGCGCGCACGCTGTCGCTGCGCCGCTGGGTCTTCGGATTGCCCGACATCCTCGGACGGCTGCAGGCGCTCGTAATGGATTTCATACCGGGGAAGCCCTTCTCCACTGACAACTACCGCTCGCTCCTGGTCGACAGCATCTGTCGAGAGGACGGCTTCGGCGCACTCGGGATCGCTGCGCATTCGATGGAGGCGATCGTGCGGCAGTATCTCGGCGCCCAGTCAGCTCACGGCTTGCTCGACACGTACCGCCATCACTCAGGGCGCAACTGAGCCAGTCTCATTCTTTCACCGGCCTGGGGATCGACTGAGGGTTGCAGACTTCGCGATGTCGCGTCGCCAGGTCCTCGCGCGCCAGCGACTTGACGCGTTCATAGAAGAGCGGCAGATCGTCGCCGGTCGCGGCCAGCAGGTGTTCGAATCCCGGGACACATTCTTCGTACGCGGCAACCGATGCGAGGTACGCGTTGTTGAGCTGGTGGCCGATCTGGTTGTCGGACTCCGGCTGTCCCGACCACGAAGCGAGCAGCGCCTGGTACTGCGCGGCGAGGCGCTCGAGCTCCTGCCGCTTGCGTTCGCGCATCACGTGCGCCTCGACGCCGCTCGCATAGAGCGCCTTGAGGCGCTCACGCCCGGCACCCAGAAGTCGCGCGATCCGGATCTGGCGCTCACGGCCGGCCACGAAGGCGGCGAGCTCATCCTCACGATGTTGTGTGGCGAGCCAGCGACGCACACCCTCCACCTCCACCACCGACGCAAAGGCCTCGTTGAAGGACGTGTCGCCCGGCACATAGACGAGCTGATGCGTGAGCTCGTGGAACATGATCGCCGCGAGGCGCACGTCGCTCCACGTCATCATCGTGCTCAACACCGGATCATCGAAGTGCCCGAGCGTCGAGTACGCAGGCACGCCACCCACGTAGACGTCATTGCCCTGCGCCTCGAGCTTCGCTGCGAAGGCGCGCGCCTTCTCTTCCGAGAAGTAGCCGCGATACACGACGCACCCGGCGACCGGGAAACACCACTGCTTCGGCTGCACGGAGAATTCCGGCGCAGCGAACACGTTCCAGACCACGAAGGGGCGGCCGACGTCGGCATAACTGCGGTAGCTGCCGTTATCGGGCAGGTGCAGCTCGCCGACGGCGAACTGGCGCATCTCGAGCACGCTCTCGAGCCGCGACTTGAGATCGGCAGAGCTGGACGGATCGGCGATGACCGCAGCGATCGGCTTGCGCTTCGACATCAGGTCCATCTGGCCGTTGGCGGTCTGCATCAGGTAGCAACCGCTCAGCTGGCAGCAGATCAGGACGGTGAGCCACGGCAGGCAGGAACGCTTCATGTTGGGCGAGGTTGTAACCTGGGAAGCTGTCTGACAGGCTCCTTGCGCATGGAAGTGTATCTGGTCGGTGGCGCCGTTCGGGACGAGCTCCTGGGCAAAACGCCGAGAGAGCGCGACTGGGTGGTCGTGGGCGCCACGCCGGAAGAGCTGACCCGGCAGGGAATGCAACAGGTCGGCCGCGACTTCCCGGTGTTCCTGCATCCCGAGACGCACGAGGAGCATGCGCTGGCACGCACCGAGCGCAAGAGCGGCACCGGTTACTATGGATTCACCACCGACAGCTCGCCCACAGTCACGCTCGAACAGGACCTCGCGCGCCGCGATCTCACGATCAACGCCATGGCGCGCGCCGCCGACGGGCGCCTCATCGACCCGTACGGTGGCAAGCGCGATCTTGATGCGCGACTGCTGCGTCACGTGTCACCCGCTTTCGTGGAAGACCCGCTGCGTGTCCTGCGCGTCGCGCGCTTCGCAGCGCGCTTTGCCGGTCTCGACTTTCGTGTGGCGGAAGAAACGCTGACCCTGATGCGCGAAATGAGCCGCGCTGGCGAGCTCAAGGCGCTGGTGCCCGAGCGAGTCTGGCAGGAGACGCGCCGCGCCCTGGAAGAGGATGCACCGCAGGTGTTCTTCCAGGTCCTGCGTGAGTGCGAAGCCCTTGCACAGGTGTTTCCCGAGGTCGACGCGCTCTTCGGCGTGCCGCAACCGGAGCAGTGGCATCCGGAGATCGACACCGGCGTGCACACCCTGATGGTCGTGAAGATGGCGGCGTTCCTCTCGCCGCTCGCGACGGTGCGCTTCGCCGCGCTGGTGCACGACCTCGGCAAGGCGGATACGCCACGCGACCGGTGGCCGCGTCACGCGGGTCACGAAACCGCCAGCGTGCGGCGCGTGCAGGAAGTGTGCGCACGCCTGCGCATTCCCAACGATTACCGGGATCTCGCGGTCCTGGTGGCACGTCACCACGGCGTCGTACACCGCGCCTTCGAGCTGCGCGCGGCAACGGTGGTGGACCTGCTCACGCACACGGATGCGTTGCGTCGTCCCGAGCGCTTCGAGCACTTCCTGATCGCCTGCGAAGCGGACGCGCGCGGCCGCAAGGGCCGCGAGCAGGATAAGTATCCGCAAGCGACCTGGTTGCGACAGGCACTGAGCGCGGTGCGAGCTATCGCTCCCGACGCGGATGACCTGCGCAGCGGCGGCGCCGAGATTGCCGAGCGGCTGCGCCGGCGACGTGTCGCCGCGGTCGACGCGCTCAGGGCCAAATAGCAGGGGATCGGGCCTAAGGCGCGCCGCCGAGGTAAGCGATCAGGGTCACGCCTGCGAACGCAGTCGTGCCCTCGATGTCGCTGTCGCTCACGCCGAGTCGCAACTCGAGATCGAGCCGGTCGCTCACCGGGAAACTCATCGAGCCGATCAGGGTGTCAGCCTTGAGGCCCGCGAATTCCTCGCGATCGTGGTAGTAGTCGAGACCGAAGGTGTTGAGCCCGGCGCGATAGCCGAGCGCCGCCCAGATCGAGTAGTCCAGGAAACCGTTTTCGCGCGTGAGCTCGTTGCCCACCAGGACCGCGCCGGCCCGCAGAACACGCGTCGCGATGCGGCGGAAGATCTCGCGCGAGATCGGTCCCAGGTTGCCCACCTGCGGTGGCAAGGTCACGCCCGTGAGATTGCAGTCGGCGACCGAGTAGTCGTAATTCACTCCGGAGACGAGGCCGGTCCATGCCTTGCCGGTATGACTGACAGTGAGCCCATAGCCGATGTTGTCGAGACTGCATTCGCCGCGCCCGCTGATCGGCACCTCGACGCCGCGGATCGGGATCACCGTGTCGAAGCTGAACTCATCGAGATCGGAAGTGCGCGATTCACCTCGCACGCTCACGCGCCAGCCGGCCGCCTTGTAGTAGAGAGAGCCGCCGAACGTTGTCGAGCTGAACAGATCGTGCTGGTTCCACCAGCGCGCATCGACATTCAGGCCGAATGGCCCGAAGAAATGATCGAAGCTCGCGGTGGCGAGATCCGCCTTGAAGCGTTCGAAGTCGGTCGAGGTATCGGCCAGGCCACCCTGCAGCGTGACGGCCGTGAGCAGCGTCGGCGCCCAGGTCAGTCCGCCGTCGACCCGATAGCCACCGTCCTCGTCCACGTCACCGCCGACGCTCACGAGCCACGCGCTCCCCTCCGGTTCAGCGGTCGCGGGCCGTGCACCGCCCGCGAGCGTCAAAGCCAGCGCGGCGAGCAGCAGCTCACGCAAATGCATAGACGATCACCGCGGCGAGCAGCAGGCGATAGATCGTGAAGGGCAGCATGCCGATGCGCTGGATGAAGCGCAGCAGGAAATGGATGCAGAGAAAGCCGCTGATCGCCGCCACGACGATGCCAACGATCACGGGCTGCCAGTCGACGGGAGTCGCGGCACGAACCATCTTCAATGTCTCGTAGGCGCCCGCCATGGCGGTGCCAGGCACCGCCAGCAGGAACGAATAGCGCGCCGCGGCTTCGCGTGTCAGCCCGACGCCGAGCCCTGCCGTCATCGTGATGCCGGAGCGCGAAGTTCCCGGCACGAGTGCGAGCGCCTGCGCGATGCCGATGATCGCGGCGTCGGCCCAGGTCACGGTGTACTCGTCGCGCTGACGACGACCGAAGCGGTCGGCGAGCCACAACACGATTCCGAAGCCCGCCATGGTCGTGGCGATCAGCAACGGCTGGCGAAAGTTCTGCTCGATGTAATCATTGCAGAGCAGGCCCACCACCCCCACGGGAACCGTGCCCCACAGGACTGCCCAGGCGAGATGTCCGTCCGGGCTCTGCTGACGCAGTGTCGCCGAGGCGATCCAGGCGCGGGCCATCGCCATCAATTGCACGCGGAAATAGAAGACGACCGCGGCCAGCGTGCCGATGTGAATCGCGGCATCGAACTCGAGGCCCTGGTCCGGCCAGCCGAGAAAACGTGGCAGCAGGATCAGGTGACCCGAGCTCGAGATCGGCAGGAACTCGGTGATGCCCTGGATGATGGCGAGAACGACGGCGTGCAGGGTGGTCATCAGAACTTCCGTGGCTGTTGATCGTTTTCAGGACTGTCTGGCTAGAGCGATGCCGCCATATCGCGGATCGCGAACCCGCGCAGAGGCTGTTTCACGCCGCGTGACAGCCCCAGCACCTTGAAGCGCTCGCCCATCTCACCGGGCAACGTCAATAGCATCGCCTGGCGGGCGAGGCTCAGGCGCTCGACCAGCTCACGTTCGCCGGCGGTATGCAGATGCTGCTCGATCCCCAGTCCCATCAGGAAGTGCGCCTGCGTCGTGAACCCGGCCACTTCGAGGCCGGCGTCGGTGGCAGCTTCTGCGGCCGCCGTGAAATCGACCCAGGCGCCGATATCCTGCAGTCCCAGGTTGATAAACGGATCAGAATGAAAACGTTGACGGAAGTGACAAAGAAGCGTGCCGTCGTGACGCTCCGGGCGGTAGTACTGGGCGCGCGGCAGACCGTAGTCGATGAAAAAGATTGCTCCGGCCTTCACGACCCGCGCCAGCGAGTGCAACCACGGATCGAGACTCAGATTGACCTCCGAGGTATAGCCCTCCGGAAGCGCGCTGCCGATCGTGCGCTCGATGGCGCGAACCTTCTGCTCCAGTAATCTTGCAGCCGCTCTCTCCGACCACGCCAGCGCTGCGCCGTTCCAGCCGACCCCGAGCGCGTTGATGCCGCCCGTGCGAATCCGGAAGCGATCCACGGGGAGCGCATCGATCACCTCGTTTGCAACAATTACGCCGCGCCGGGCCGCCGGCAGCTCGTCGAGCCAGCTGACACGCTTCAGGTGTCTCGCCGCACGCTCACTCAAGGTGGCGATCTGGCGCTGGCGCAGGTCGGCACTCACTTCGAGAATCAGGTAGTGGCCGGGGAGCCGGTCGAGGCTCTCCAGCTCGTTCAACATGTCGGCAGCCATGAGACCCGTGCCCGCGCCGACCTCGAGGATGTCGCCGCCGCCAACCGCCGACAGAACATCGGCGCATTGCGCAGCGAGACAGCGACTGAAGAGCGGCGACAACTCCGGCGCGGTCACGAAGTCGCCCGCGCCGCCGAGCTTGCTCGCGCCCGAGCTGTAGTAGCCGAGCCCGGGCTCGTAGAGCGCCATCTCCATGAAGCGTGCGAAGCTGATCCAGCCGTGCTGCGCTTCGATTTCTCGTCGGACGACGCTGAGGAGCTTGTCGCTGTGCTCGCGTTCCGCAGGCGTCAACTCGGGCAGGTCCGCGCTCGTCACGCGCGACACTCCGGAAGATCTCCGGTATGGTTGAGTCTGGCTTTCACCCGCACCAGACGATTCTCCATGAACCCCGCCGTGCCGTTGTCAGGCAAGTCCGTCCTGGTCACGGGCGCCGCCCGCAGGATCGGTGCCGCCATCGTACAGGCGATGCACGCAGCGGGTGCCAACGTCGTGATCCACCATCGCCGTTCTGCCGCAGCAGCGGCCGAGCTCTGCGCCGACCTCAACGAGGCACGTCCCCGCTCGGCGCTCACTGTGCGCGCCGATCTCGCAGACCTCAATGCACTTCCGCAGCTCCTCGAGAGAGCCGTCTCCGGTTTCGGGCGACTCGACGTTCTCATCAACAATGCTTCGAGCTTCTATGCGACACCGGTCGGAGAGATCACCCCGGCGCAATGGGACGACCTCATCGGCAGCAATCTCCGGGCGCCGTTGTTCCTCTCCCAGCTCGCCGCGCCGGAGCTCAAGCGCAATCACGGCCTGATTCTCAACCTGATCGATATTCATGCCCTGCGACCGTTGCGCCATCACACAGTCTACTCGGTGGCGAAAGCCGGGCTCGCAACACTCACGCGTTCCCTGGCGCGCGAGCTCGCTCCCGAGGTGCGCGTGAACGGCATCGCGCCCGGACCGGTGCTCTGGCCGGAAGGCGACATTGACCCCGAAGTAAAGCGGGAAATCATGGAGCGGACCGCGCTCAAGCGCATGGGCACGCCGGACGATGTGGCGCGGGCGGTGGTGTTCTTCGCGCAGGACGCGCCTTACGTCACCGGCCAGATTCTGGCAGTGGACGGGGGTCGGAGCGTGGGATGGTGACCGGCTCGAGCGGATGAGCCAGGCGGTCGAAGGCTTCCCAGAGCGCGCTGATCGTGCGTCCGGAGATGGGATGCTCGAGGCCGGGCGCGATCTCCGCGAGCGGCCCGAGCATGTAGGCGCGGCGGAGCAGATCGGGCCGCGGCAGCGTCAGGTCGGGCTCGTCACAGGTCAGCTCACCATATAAAAGAATGTCGAGATCCATGGAACGCGGCGCCCACTTCGGAGCGGCGCGCGTGCGCCCGCAGAGACGCTCGACATCCCGCAATTCGTCGACCACCTGCTCGACCGATTCTGCCGTGTCGAAGCCGATCACCAGGTTGATGAAGTCCGGCCCCTCGAACCCGAAGGCGCGGTTGCGGTAGGCGCTCGACACCGAGAGCGGCCCGAAGCGGCGCTCGAGCTCATCCAGCACGAGCGCGAGATGGCGCGCAGGCTCCACATTGCTCCCTGCGGCGACATAGACCCGTGTCTTGTCCGTCGCCGCTGCCTTGGCCCCGGCAGTGCGCTTGCGAGCCTTTTCCAGATCGCGCGCGTTGCGCTCGATCATCACGCCGACGTCCTTGGAGCCGCGGATGGCGCCGGGCTTGTTGAGCGTCAGGCGAATCCAGTCGAGGTTGAATTCCTCCAGCACCATGAGCGCCGTGCGTTCGGCGAGCGTCTCCACCAGGTGGAACTCGGAGCGCGCGATGAACTCGAGGATGCGCTTGGCCACCTTCTTGTAATTGACGGTGGCGTCGATCTCATCGGCCGCAGCGGCGCGGCGCACATCGCACGGTATCTCGAGGTCGATGCTGACGGTCTGGCGGACACGCCGCTCCCAGTCGTAGATGCCGATGATGGCTTCGGTGGTCAGCTCGCGTAGAAAGATGCGGTCCATGATTTCCGGTGCGCTTCAGTGCGACGGAGGACGATCAGCGCCCGGAGCGGCGAGCCCGGTGAGCGGCCAGCGCGCATGGATCTCGACGGGCAGCGGCTCCGCCTGCCCTGCCTTCAGGCGCCACAGTCCCGCGGCGGCGATCATCGCGGCGTTGTCGGTGCAGAACTCGAGGCGCGGGAAGTGCAGCGCGACGCCACGACTGCGGGCGAGCTGTTGCAGGCGCTCACGCAGGCTCCGGTTGGCGCCAACTCCGCCCGCGATCACCAGCCGCTC
>DATBIF010000139.1:0-8645 GCA_036557045.1 Steroidobacteraceae bacterium | reverse complement strand
AGACGTTCGCGACGAGCGCCGGTCCTCCGTGCCCCGGGCCGGCGATGTAGATCATGTCGAGGTCGTTCTCGCGGATCAGCCGGTTCAGGTGCACGTAGAGGAAGTTCTGGCCGGGAGTCGTGCCCCAGTGACCGAGCAGGCGCGGCTTGACGTGCGCGAGCGCCAGCGGCTCGCGCAGCAGCGGGTTGTCGAGCAGGTAGATCTGGCCGACGGCGAGGTAGTTCGCCGCGCGCCACCAGGCATCGATGCGAGCGAACTCTGCGTCGGACAATGGGGCTGGCGCGTCCTGCGGCTGGGCTGCGCTGTTCATGGTTCGCCTCCTTGAAAGTTCACAGCTCGATCGCCTCGCCGTGCGCGGGCAAGTGCGCCTGCACGCCGCAGCGCTGCTCGATGCGCGCCGCGAGCGCGCGCATCACCTGCGGCTCGCCGTGCACGAGGCAGAGTTGTCGCGGCGGCGGTGCGAAGTGTGCAAGCCAGGCGAGCAGGGTGGACTGATCGGCGTGTGCCGAAAAGCCGCCGAGCGTGGCGATCCGGGCGCGTACCGCCACCTCCTCGCCGAAAATGCGCACCGAGGGCGCGCGATCGACGATTCGACGCCCGAGCGTGCCTGCGGCCTGGTAGCCGATGAAGAGCACGGTGGTACCTGGATCCGGCAGGCGGTGGAGCAGGTGATGACGGATGCGCCCGCCGTCGCACATGCCGCTCGCGGCGATGATGATCGCACCGCCCGCGAGCCGGTTGAGCGCCATGGAGTCCTGCTGGGTTTCCGCGTACCGGACACGCAGCGAGGTGCTCGTGAACGGTCCCGGGCCTGCGAGACGGCGCGCTTCTTCGTCGAACAGATCGAAGTGCCGTGCCGTGATCGCGCTCACCGCGGCGGCCATCGGTGAGTCCACGAACACGTTTGGTCCGCGGATCCGGCCTTCACGGCTCAGCTGATTGAGGTAGTAGAGGAACTCCTGGGTGCGTCCCACGGCAAAGGCGGGCACGACCACCACGCCGCGCCGTTCGCCGAGCGCATGTTCCAGGATCTGCACGAGCTCATCGAGCGTCTGCGCCAGCGGCTTGTGATCACGATTACCGTACGTTGATTCGAGGAGCAGCACGTCGGCTTCGGCAATGAAACTCGGATCGCGGACGATGGGTCGCCCCGGCTGGCCGAGATCGCCGGAGACCACGACCTTGCGGGTGCGCGCCGCCTCCTCGAGCCACAACTCGACGATCGCGGAGCCCAGGATGTGTCCGGCATCGCGTAGCCGGGCGCGTACTCCCGAGGCTGGTTCGAAGACGTGGTCGTAGCCTACGATGCGCAGCTGTTGCAGGACCGCGCGCGCTTCTTCGAGTCCGTACGCCGGCCTGAAGTCGCGACCATGGCGCGCCGCGCGCTCGGCCTCCATCCGTTGCAGGTGGGCACTGTCGGGCAACAGTACCGACACCAGATCGCCGGTCGCGCCGGTTGCGTAAACGGGCCCGCGGAAGCCTGCGGCCTGCAGTCGCGGCAACAGGCCGCTGTGGTCGATGTGGGCATGCGTGAGGATGACAAAATCGAGACGGTACGGGTCGAAGGCGAATGGCGCGAGATTGCGCGCCCGCGTGTCACGCGCGCCCTGGAACATCCCGCAATCGACCAGGAAGCGGCTCGACGAGGTCTCGAACAGAAAACTCGAGCCCGTGACCTGCTGCGCGGCACCGCAGAAAGTCAGCCGCATGGTGAGTTCCTCCGCTCGCGGCGGTCCGCCGCCGGCATGATACCCGTGGCCCATCCGCCGTGGTGCGCGAACTGACGCCTGCGGACACGACTCGAGCCGCGCGGCGCGGGCTGAGCGCGCATGACGCCGCCGAGCGACTCGCGCGCGACGGCCCCAACGAGCTGCCGGTGGCGCGCCGGCGCTCGACGCTGCGGATCGTGGTGGAAGTGGTCCGTGAGCCGATGTTCGGGCTGCTCCTCGCGGCGGGGGTCCTCTACCTGGTGCTGGGCAATCTGCTCGAAGCGCTCGTGCTGATGGCATTCGCGTGCCTGTCGGTAATGATCGCGGTCGTGCAGCAGGGGCGCAGCGAGCGCGTTCTCGAAGCGCTGCGCGACCTCACCAGTCCACGCGCGCTGGTGATGCGCGATGGCGAGCGACGGCGCATTCCCGGGCGCGAGGTCGTGTGCGAAGACACGCTGCTGCTCACGGAGGGCGACCGCATCCCCGCCGACGGCGTCCTGGTCTCGGGGCAGGAGCTCGAGGTCGACGAGGCTCTTCTCACGGGAGAATCCATACCGGTGCGCAAGCACGTCATCGGCGAAGGTGCGAGACCGGATGAGGCGCCCGGTGGGGAGGGCGGGCCGCAGTTGTACTCCGGCACACTGGTCCTGCGTGGCTCCGGAGCCGCAGTCGTGACCGCGACCGGGCCACGCAGCGCGATTGGCCGGATCGGTCGCTCGGTGGCCGAGATGCAGCGCCAGCCGCCGCGCCTGCAGGTGCAGACCCGGCGCCTGGTATTCATTCTGGCGATCATCGGATTCTCGCTGAGCGCGTGCGTCGTGGTGCTCTACGGCGTGCTGCGCGGCGCGTGGCTCGAAGGGCTGCTGGGCGGCATCGCGCTGGTCATGTCGCTCCTTCCGGAGGAGTTCCCGCTGGTGTTGACCGTGTTCACGGTCATGGGCGCCTGGCGGCTGTCGCGTTCGGGCGTGCTCACGCGCCAGGCCGCCGCCATCGAGACTCTCGGCGCGGCGACAGTGCTGTGCACCGACAAGACGGGAACGCTCACTCGCAATCAGATGTCGGTATCCGCGCTCGCGAGTGGCGACGCGTGCTGGATGGCCGATGATCCGGTTGCCGACCTCAGCGCGGCGCCGGCCCTCGCGATGCTGCTGGATACCGCCCTGCTGGCGAGCCCGCGCACACCGACTGACCCGATGGAGCGCGCGCTGCATGAGCTCGCCGGGGCGGCGGGTCATCACGCCTCGGCCGCCGGCGCGCTGTTGCGCGAATTTCCGCTGCGCCCGGAATGGCCAGCCGTGACGCGCATCTGGGAAGCAGCCGACGGCGCGCGCGTTGCGGCGGCGAAGGGCGCCCCGGAAGCCATCGCGCAACTCTGTCGCATGCGCGGGGAGGCGTACCAGGCGGTCCTGGCGCGGGCGGACGCGCTCGCCCGCCAGGGCATGCGTGTCCTGGGCGCGGCGCGTGCGGAATTCCAGGGCATGCCGCTTCCTGACGTTCCGCAGGCGATCGAGTTCCGCTTCGCAGGCCTGGTCGCCTTTGCCGACCCGCTGCGCGAGACGGTGCCGGAGGCCGTGCGCGAGTGTCGTTCCGCGGGCATTCGCGTGATCATGATCACCGGCGACTACCCCGAAACCGCGCGCACGATCGCGCTGCAGGCGGGTATCGACGGCGGCGCGCTCGTCACGGGAGCGCAGCTCGACACGTTCGACGACGCGGCGCTTGCGGGCGTCGTCTCGCGGGCCGCGATATTTGCGCGCATCACGCCTTCACAGAAACTGCGAATCGTGAACGCCCTCAAGGCTGGGGGCGAAGTGGTCGCAATGACCGGCGACGGCGTGAACGATGCGCCGGCTCTCAAGGCCGCGCACATCGGCATCGCGATGGGCGGCAGGGGCACGGACGTCGCGCGCGAGGCCGCGGCGCTGGTGCTGCTCGACGACGACTTCGGCTCGATCGTGCACGCAGTGCGGCTCGGGCGACGCATCTACGACAACCTCTCCAAGGCGATGGCGTATATCCTCGCAATCCATGCGCCCATCGCCGGGCTCGCGCTCCTGCCGGTACTGCTGGGACTGCCGCTGCTGCTGACGCCGATGCTCATCGCCTTCCTCGAGCTCGTCATCGATCCCACCTGCTCGCTGGTGTTCGAGGCGCAGCCGGCGGAGGAGAATCTCATGCGCCGCCCACCGCGCAATCCGCGCAGCCCGCTCCTGCCGCCGGCATTGATGTTCTGGAGCCTCGCGCAGGGCGCGTTGGCGCTTGCAACTGTCGCCGTCACCTTCCTGGTTGCGGTGGGAGGCGGCATGCCGGAGGGAGACTTGCGCGCGCTCGCGTTCGTGACGTTGCTCGCAGTCAACTTCACGCTCATCTTCGTCAACCGCAGCTTCGGCCCGCTGCTGCACATGACGCCACACGCGCGCAATCCGTGGTTATGGCGCGTACTTGGCCTGGCTGCGGCCTCGCTGGCCGCGATCCTGGCGTGGCCCGCTGGCAGGGCGTTCTTCGGTCTGGGGCCTTTGCATGCGGACGACCTGGCGCTGTGCGCAGGTGCCGCGTTGCTGCTTCTCGCCGCGCTCGAAGGACTCAAGCACATCTGGCGTGACCGCCTGCACGCCTAGAGCTGACGAGTGACGTGAGGACCCCTTTGTCAGGCGCTGAGCGCGTCCGCCCGCGCCACGATGCTGATCTCGAGTTGACGCCTGCCGGACAGGGAGTTGGCGATGAGGCAGCGATGCTCGGCCTGCTCCAGCAGGCGCCGAGCCGCCTCCGTGTCGACCTCCGGCGGCACCGTGAGCGTGGCGTGCGTGGTGAACTCGCAGAAGCGCAGCGCCCCTTCACAGCGCTCCAGTCGTCCGCTGACCCGGCACTCGAGGCGCGTCCACGTGAGCCTGGCAGCACGACTCACACCACGAAACGTCAGCACGAAGCAATCGGCGATCGCAGCGATCAGCAGGGTCTCGGGCGACCAGCGATCGCCCGGCCCGTCGAACTCCCGCGGCGGGGCGCTCTGGATGGTCTCGAGTCCCGGCGAGTCGAGTCTGACGTTTCCGGCGGGCGCGCCGCTCGCAGTCACATCGTAGAGATGGGGATAAGGATGCATGACGCTTTCTCAGGTCTCGCCTATGCCTTGCACCACATCGGCCAGGCGATTGCGGACGTCGAGCGCAGTGCGTGCCAAGGATGGATTGCCGGTGCGTTCCATCGCGGCAACCGGATCGACGCTCGCCACTTCCACCTGCCGGTCCGCGGTTTCGCGCACGATCACGTTGCACGGCAGCAGCACCCCGAGATTGTCTTCGATCTTGAGCGCCTCGAACGCGAGTCGCGGATTGCACGCTCCGAGAATCCGGTAACGGGTCATGTCCGCGCCGATCTTTGCCTTCAACGTGGCCTGCACGTCGATATCGGTGAGCACGCCGAAGCCAGCCGCCTTGAGCCGCTCCACGACCTGGGCGATGACCGCATCGAATGGCAGCGCAACCGTCTTGGCAAGGTAGTAACTCATGACCACTCGCGCTCAGTGCTCACGCCGCGGCTGGCGCTCGAGCAGGCTTGCGAGGCTTCGCAGCTCGCGGGCGAGCTCCCCGATGAGATCGTCCGTGGATACGATCCCGATCGGCATTCCGTGCGTATTCACGACTGGAGCGCGGCGCACGGCGCGCGCGCGCATGCGCTCGATGGCTTCGGCGAGCGCCAGGTCCTCGCACAGCACCAGCGGCTCGCGGGTCATGACATCCTCGGCGTGCAGCCGCTCGAAATCCGCGCGTTCCACCTGCGCGCGCACCAGATCGCGATCGGTGATGACGCCGACCGCCACCGGCTGGTCGAGTGGCGCCTTCGTGATGACGACGATGCCGACATGCTCGCTGCGCATGAGCTGAGCAACATCCGCCAGCCGTGCGGCGGCCGGTGCGCTCACCAGGTTGCGGCTGCAGATTTCACCGATGTTCATGCGGGCTCTCTCCGATGCGGGTTACGTTGCTGGTGCTCGACGGCATGGCCGGCGCTTGCGCAGGCTGATTGGCCTCGGACGTGGAGGACGCCCGACCCTCGTGTACGTGTACCCGCAACCGCGACAGTCGATCGTAGAAGCGGCGAGCGCTGATGTGCGGGATCACCTCATAGACGAAATGCTCGATCGGGAGCCACAGCGCAATCCAGCCGAGCACGATCAGGCCTTCGTCGAAAACACGTGGCAGCGTGAACAGGCCGGTCAGCACTTCGCGTACGATCGTGCAAGCGGCGAAGACGCCGAGTCCTACCAGCAATCCGACCTGTCCCACGCGGTATTGAACGCGCGTGCCCTGGCGCTCCGAGTCGGCCAGCCGCCGGTAGTAACGCTTCACCGCGTGCTGCACGTCGCGCTGACTGAACCCTTCCATGTCGCTGGAAGTGACGTTGAGGACCCACGCGCGATCGCGCGGCCGGTCGCGAAATTCGCTTTCCACGAACTCTGCCGCGTCGCGATCCAGGTCGCGGTCCCAGAAGGGGCTCGGATCGAGCGAATTGAAGAGCTGCCCGAGCTGGCGCACATGCACGGCCACCGAACTCACCGCAGCGCCATGGGTTGACGGAGTTCCGAGCCTGATGGGTCGCATGGCACCGCTCGCGCAGCTGGCATCAGCCGGCATCAGAGCTTTCCTGTTCCTGCGGCTCGAGCGGATGCTTGCCGTAGTCGAACCACTCGACGCACCCGTGTGTTTCGCGTGCCGATACCTTCACCTCGCGAGGCTTGCGGTACGTGGACAGGTATTCCTCCAGTTTCGGCTTCGCGAGCGCGGGGGCGCGCGGTGACGCAGGTTTGGGCTGCAACGGCTGTATCATTTCCATCTCCCGCGATCTGTTTCGTAGTCAGCCTACGCTCCCGTCATTGTCTATCCACTTCGTAGATTTACTTACCGCCTCGATACCGCTCCCGGTCGTGCGTGGGCATGCGGTTCAGACGAGCCGGTTGGCCGCGAGTTTCTCCCTGATGGCTTGTATGCCCACATCGGCCGAGGTGAGCCAGCTCGTGTCGACCTCGAGGCTCTGTGCTCGCTCGCGCCCGGTGAGCGGCTCCTGGGTCGCGAGCTGATGCTCCAGCACGGCGCGCGTCGCCTCCGATGGGTCGAGCCCGGAGCGTGCGCGCGACTCGAGTCGAGCTTTTAGCGCGGCGCGGTCCGCCCTGCACGAGACGATCAGGAAATCGCAGCCGAGCTGCTGCGCAAGTGCGCCGAAGCGCGCGCGCTCGGCCTCGCGCAGGAACGTTGCATCCACGATCGCATTGAAGCCGGCGCGCAACGCGGCGTCGGCGCAATCGAGGAGGCGCGCATAGGTGAGGTCGGTTGCCGAGGCCGCGTAAGGTCCCTGGAGCACTCCGGCACCGCGCTGGGCCGTGGGTGCCACGTGCTGCATCCGCTTGCGTTCCAGATCGGAGCGTACGCGCACCGCGTGCAGCACGCCGATCAGCCGATCGCTCAGCCACGACTTGCCGCTGGCGGTCACGCCGTGCGTGACGATGAGCGCCGGGCGACGGTCTGCAATCAGCCGCGTCGCGATGCCGAGGCGCCCGGCGAGACGCGCATGCAGCGCTTGCGCGCTCGCGCTGTCCGCAGTTTCGGCCGCGAGTGCGTCGACCTTGGCGCGCACCAGCGCACGGTACACGGCGTAAAACGGCAGCACCTGCAGTCCCGCGTAGTCACCGGTCTGCTCCAGGTAACGGCTCAGGCAGGCGAACGCCAGGTCCGCACGGGCATGCGCGGCGATATCCATGAACAGGAATCCCAGGTCGCTCAGGACATCGATCCAGCGCATGGCGGGATCGAACTCGATGCAGTCGTACGGCGTGAACCGCTCGCGCCAGCGCACGATGTTGCGCGCATGCAGGTCGCCGTGACACTCGCGCACCGCGCCCGCCGCCCTGCGGGCCCTGATCGCGGGCTCGAGACGCGCCAGTTGATCCTCGGTCCAGCGGGCGACGGCGTCGAACGTCTGCGCCTCTTCATCCGTCAGGATGTGCTGGCGCAATTCAGCCAGATTGTCCAGCACGTCCTTGCTCACCGCCTGGTACGTGCCGTACGGGCTGCTCGCTGCGGCTACCGGTGCGCTGCGATGGAAATCGGCGATCACTGTCGCGAGCTCCATCACATCGTGTTCGCTGACACCATTCGTATGCAGCAGCGAGGAGAGTTCCTGCGTGGGATCGAACTCGTGCATGCGCACCGCGTACTCCACCGGGACGCCGTCACCGCCCACGAACAGCTGATTCCCCGCGCCACTCGTGATGGGGACGATGTCCACGTACAGATCCGGCGCGAAACGCCGGTTGAGCCGCAGCTCCTCGTCGCACAGCCACTGGCGGCGCTCGAGCGTGGAGGCGTCCAGGAAGGAAAAGCGCACCGGCTTCTTGATCTTGTACGCGTAGCGCCCGGTCAGCACGATCCATGAGATGTGAGTCTCACGCAGGTGCAAGTGCGTCACGGCGTGCGGAAATGCCGCCGGCCGTAGCAGTTCCTTGATCGAGAGGCCCGACTCGCCCATCTGACGTATCCCTGAACACCCCGCGTCGTCTCGCGGTTGATACGTATGGTGCCAACGCCGTTCCTCTGGCTCCATACGCAGGAACCGAAGTTCCCGGAGGGCTGGTCGATGAATATCGGGCAGATGTGTAACCCTGAGGTGGTGACTGCGCTCGCCAGCGACCCGCTGTCGCGGGCTGCCCGCCAGATGTGCGATGAGCATGTCGGCATGGTGGTCGTCGTCGAAGAGCGTGCTGGCAAGCGCGTGCCGGTCGGCATCGTGACGGATCGCGATATCGTGCGCGTTCAGCTGCAGCGCTCGACGGACCTGTTCTGCCTCGGCGTCGGGCAGGCAATGTCTGCGGAGCCGCTCACGTTGCTGGAGAGTGAACCGATGGAAGAGGCGATCGACCGATTGAGGCGGCGCGGGGTGCGTCGT
>DATBIF010000138.1:0-1993 GCA_036557045.1 Steroidobacteraceae bacterium | reverse complement strand
ATCCCAGCGCCTGGGTGAGGCGCAGCGCGTGGATGTTCATCTGCCAGCCGGCAGCGCCGTGCACGCGCGGCGGCTCCTTGAAGATGTCGGCGAAGCGCGCGCAGGCCAGCGTCATTTGCCTCTCGGTCCACTGCGCATCGGCTCCGCCCAGCTCGTCCTGCCACTTCACGTGGTCCCAGGCGTGGACGCCGACCTCGAAGCCTTCGTCGCGCACGCGGCGCAGGATGTCGCCGCAGCGGCGGCCGATGTCCGGCCCGGGGAGCAGCGTGCCATAGAGCAGCGTGCGCACGCCGTAGTGGCGCATGACCGACGTGCGCTGCACCTTCGCGAAAAAGCCGGGCCGAAACACGCGCCGGATCGCGCGACCGGTGTGGTCGGGACCGAGGCTGAACAGGAACGTGGCGCCGGCCGCGTGCCGGCGCAGCAGCTCGAGCAGCCGCGGCACGCCCTCGCGCGTGCCGCGCAGCGTGTCGACGTCGATTTTGAGGGAGAGCAGCACGGGGACCCTTCGCCATCGACCCTATCCGAAGCGCACCGCCTGAGTCACTCGACCAGGGCGCGAGCTTCCGCCACCTGGCCGCGATAGGCGTCGAAGATCCGGCGCAACGACTCCTCCATCGTGACGACGGGCCGCCAGCCGAGGTCGGCGCAGGTGGCGTCGATCTTCGGGACGCGGTTCTGCACGTCCTGGTAGCCCTTGCCGTAGTACGCATCGGCGGTCGTCTCGACGAGCGTCACCTTGGCCGCGGTGTCGCGATATTCCGGGTACGTGAGCGCGAGGTCGACCATCATGCGCGCGAGCTCCCGCACGGAGACGTTGTTGGCGGGATTGCCGATGTTGTAGATCTTCCCGCTCGCGACGCCGCCTTCGTTGGCGATGACCTTCATCAGCGCCGCGATGCCGTCGTCGATGTAGGTGAAGGCGCGCTTCTGCGTCCCGCCGTCGACCAGCCTGATCGGCTCGCCGCGCACGATATGCCCGAGGAACTGGGTGATCACGCGCGAGCTCCCCTCCTTGGCCGTGTTGATCGAGTCGAGCCCGGAGCCGATCCAGTTGAACGGGCGGAACAGCGTGTAATCGAGTCCCTTCTCCATGCCGTAGGCGTGGATCACGCGGTCCATGAGCTGCTTGGCGCAGGCGTAGATCCAACGCGGCTTGTCGATCGGGCCCAGCACCAGCTCGGAGCTGTCCGGATCGAAGGCCTCGTCGCGGCACATGCCGTAGACCTCGGAGGTCGACGGGAAGACGACGCGCTTGCCGTGCCGCACGCAGGCGCGCACGATCGGCAGGTTCGCCTCGAAGTCGAGCTCGAACACGCGCAGCGGCTCGCGCACGTAGGTAGCCGGCGTTGCGATCGCCACGAGGGGAAGGACCGTGTCGCACTTCTTGATGTGGTACTCGATCCACTCGCGGTTGATGGTGATGTCGCCTTCGAAGAAATGGAACCGTTTTTCCGGCAGCAGATCGCCGATGCGGTCGGTCTGCATGTCCATGCCGTAGATCTCCCAATCGGTGGCGGCGACGATCCGCTGGGAGAGATGATGGCCGATGAAGCCGTTGATGCCGAGGATGAGGATTCTTCGCATGACAGGAGGCCCTAGCTGTCCCGGGCGCGCGGCATCGTGAGCTGATCGAGCCGGCTGGGCAGCAGCTGCAACAGCGGCAGCGTGAGGTAAAGATACAGGGCCAGCCGTGGGCTGTAAAACGTCATCGCCATCGACAGGATGGGGACCAGCGTCATGAGCCAGGCGTAGTGGCGCAGCAGCCTGCCGGCCCTCGGCGTGAGCTCGGGCGCGGCGAGATGCGTATGCCGGCGCAGGTACTCGATCTGGGCGATGAACGCCCCGCCCAGCAGGAGCAGGTTCACCCCGTAGAGCAGGGCGGGAAGGCGCAGATCGACATTGTCGCCGACCAGGTCGGTGGTGAACGGCACCAGGGTCACGCACAGCAGAAGGTAGAGATTGATCCAGAGCAGTCCGCGGTCGGTCCGCT
>DATBIF010000137.1:0-13216 GCA_036557045.1 Steroidobacteraceae bacterium | reverse complement strand
GGTAGGGCAGGGACGCCCACCTCATGGCCCTCGCTTCCCGGCGGTTCCCTAACCCCGCACCCAGCGGGCCTTTCTCTTCTCGAGAAAAGAACTGAGTCCCTCCTGTCCTTCTTCCGATGCGCGCAAGCGAGCGAGCCGCTGTGCGATCGCGAGGCGCGCCTCCCGGTCGGGCGTGCGGCCGGCAGCCGCCACTTCTCTGATCAACTCCTTCGCTTCGGCCTGGGCCGCGGGCCCGCCCTGCAACAGCGCGTCGAGAATTCCTTCCACCGCCGCATCGAGCTCAGCGGGCGCGGCGACTTCGTGTACGAGTCCGATGCGCTCGGCAGTGCTCGAGCTGAGCGCTTCTCCGCTCAGCACATAACGTCGAGCCTGGCGCGCGCCGATGGCGCCGACGACGTACGGCGAGATCATGGCGGGCAGGATGCCGAGGCGAATCTCGCTCAGAGTAAACCGTGCCGCGGCACTCGCTACGGCGATGTCACAGCAGGCGACGAGTCCCACGCCGCCGCCGAATGCGTTGCCGTTCACCCGCGCGAGCGTCGGCTTCGCGAGGCTGTTGAGCACGGCCAGCAGGTCGCTGAGTCGCAGCGCGTCCTCGAGGTTGGCCGACTCACTGGCTCGCGCACTGGCGCGCATCGCGTCGATATCGGCGCCGGCGCAGAACGTGACGCCGGCACCGGTCAGCACGACCACACGCACCGACGCATCGCGTTCGAGCGCACCCAGGGTCGCAGCCAGCGCCGCGATTGTCGCAGCGTCCAGCGCGTTGTGTTTCTCGGGACGATTCAGCGTGACGGTGGCGATGCCGCGCGCGTCGATCGAGCTCAGGACCGGCGACGTCACGCGCGCGCCTACAGGATCTCGACGGCGAGTGCCGTCGCTTCGCCGCCGCCAATGCACAGGGAAGCGATGCCGCGCTTCAACCCGCGCTGGCGCAGCGCATGAACCAGCGTTGCGGTGATGCGCGCGCCGGTCGCGCCGATCGGATGCCCGAGCGCGCAAGCGCCGCCATTGACGTTCACGCGCGCATGCTCGAGATCGACATCGCGCATGGCAGCCATCGCCACGCAGGCAAAGGCTTCATTGATCTCGTACAGGTCCACTTGCCCCGCTTTCCAGTTCACCCGCTCGAGCAACTTGCGGATCGCACCTCCCGGCGCCGTCGTAAACCATTCCGGGGCGTGTGCGAAACTCGTGTAGCCCACGATACGTGCGAGCGGCTTGAGCCCGCGCGCTTGCGCCGTGGATTCGCTCATCAGGACGACCGCGGCGGCCCCGTCGGATATCGATGACGAACTGGCCGCGGTCACCGTGCCGTCCTTGTTGAAGGCAGGCCTCAAGCCCGGGATCTTCGCGACGTCACAGGTGAACGGAGTCTCATCGCGCTCGATCACGCTCTCGCCCTTGCGGCTCTTGATGGTGACCGGCGTGATCTCTGCGGCGAAGTCGCCGTTCTGCACCGCGTGGAGCGCGCGCCGCACCGATTCCGCGGCGAACGTGTCCTGGTCCGCACGCGAGAAGCCGTACTTGGCGGCGGTGGCGTCCGCGAAATGCCCCATCAATTTGCCATCGAAGGGACTCTGCAAGCCGTCGCGGAACATGTGATCGATGACTTCGCCGTGACCCATGCGATAGCCCGAGCGGGCCTTCGGCAATAGATACGGGGCGTTGGACATGGATTCGAGACCGCCGGCGACGACGATATCGACATCGCCCGTGCGGACCTGGTCGGCCGCCATCATGATTGCCTTCATTCCCGAGCCACACATCTTGTTGATCGTGGTCGCGGGCACCGAGTTCGGAATGCCGGCACCGAGCGCGGCCTGGCGCGCCGGCGCCTGGCCGAGATTGGCCGGCAGCACGCAGCCCATGATGACTTCCCCGACCTCCGCTGCGGACACAGCGGAATCCTCGAGCGCACCGGCAATCGCCGCAGTGCCGAGCTCGGTGGCGTTGACGGAACCGAAGGCGCCCAGGAACGCACCGATAGGCGTACGCCGGGCGGCGAGAATGACGACGGATGAGTTCTGCACTGGATCTCCTGCGGCTCGGTCAGTCGCTACTCAGCGTGGCAAGCGCGGCTGACCGGGATTGTGGATCTGCATGTACGGCAACCTGATGCGACCGACGGACTCGATGCGACGCTCCGCGAGGCGATCGGCTGCCTGCCAGCTCGGAATCTTCTCGCGCTCAGCCGTTTCGAAGATGCGGCCGATGATGCCGTAGGTGGTGGCGACCATGCGGCGCGCTCGCTCCTCGTTGTACCCCTCCAGCTCGACCGCCTGGTTCATCAGCCCGCCCGCGTTGATCGCATAGTCGGGGGCGTACAGGATGCCGCGCGCTTCGAGCTGCGTGCCGCACTCGTTCGATTCGAGCTGATTGTTGGCGCCGCCCGCGACGATCTTCGCGCGCAGACGCGGCACCGTGTCTTCGTTGATGATGCCGCCCATCGCACAGGGCGAGAACACCGTCGCCTCGACATCGTAGATCTGATGCATCGGCACCGATTCGGCGCGGAACTCATCGACCAGTTGCTCGACCCGTTCCTGGTTGATGTCGGTCACGAAGACCTTAGCGCCTTCACCGCGCAGCAACTTCACGAGGTGATAGCCCACTCCGCCCACGCCCTGGACGGCGAAGCTGTGGCGCCCGAGCTCGACGTGACCGAAGCGGCGCTGCAGGCAGGCGCGTATACCATGCAGCGTGCCGAGCGCAGTGAAGGGCGATGGATCGCCTGCGCCCCCGTGCATGCCGACGACGCGATCGGTCTCCTGGCGGATCAGGTCCATGTCGTCGATCGTCGTGCCGACATCCTCGGCCGTGATGTAGCGGTCGCCGAGACTGCCGATGTAGCGTCCCAGCGCGCGCAACAGCGCTTCGCTCTTGTCCTTCTCAGGATTACCGATCAAGACCGCCTTGCCGCCGCCGAGGTTCAGGCCCGCCAGCGCCGCCTTGTAAGTCATGCCACGCGACAGCCGCAGCACATCGCGCAGCGCCTCCGCTTCGCTCGCGTAGGGCCACATGCGCAATCCGCCAAAGGCGGGGCCGAGCACGGTATTGTGAATCGCGACGATGCAGCGCAGGTTGATCTCGCGGTCATGGAAGAACACGACCTGCTCGTGGCTGCTCTCGCCCAGTTGTTCGAACATCGTCATGCCGGCCGCGCCAGCCTCGCGTGCATGAATGCGGGACGCGAATTATAGGCTGCCGGCGCTGCTCTCGCGGGTGCGCCGGCGTGCCCGGGCTGATAGAATTCGAGTCCCTTCCTCAGCACGTAAGCCTTAGATTTCCAATGAGTATTCCTGCTGCTGAGCTCGACCAGGGCCGCGCCGCCGAGCGCGCCCCGCTGCGCTTCGTCAGCGCGGCTTCGCTCTTCGACGGCCACGACGCCGCGATCAACATCATTCGCCGCATCCTGCAGGCGCACGGCGCCGAGGTGATTCATCTCGGGCACAACCGCAGCGTCGCCGACATCGTGCGCGCTGCGATCCAGGAGGACGCGGACGGCATCGCGGTCAGCTCCTACCAGGGCGGGCACAACGAGTATTTCCGCTACATGGTGGACATGCTGAGGGATCTCAAGGCGCAGCACATCCGCGTGGTGGTCGGAGGCGGCGGAACGATCTCGCCGGATGAAATCGCCGCGCTCGAGGCCTACGGCATCGAGAAGATCTACAGCCCCGAAGACGGCCGGCAGATGGGCCTCGATGGCATGATCGAGGACGTCCTGCGCCGCGTGCGCGGGTACGGCAAGCCGCATTACGAATTCGGACCCTTCGGTCCGCGCGACCATCAGCAGATTGCCCGCGCCATCTCGGTGCTGGAGGGCTCGAATGACGCCGAGCACTCGCTCGACCTGATGCGACGCGCCATCGCCAAGACCCAGCATCGCGCGCCAGTGATCGGCATCACCGGCACGGGCGGCGCGGGCAAGAGCTCGCTCAACGATGAGCTGCTCAACCGCTTCCTGCGTCACTTCCCGGATCGCCAGATTGCCGTCGTCGCGATGGACCCGACACGCCGGCGCTCGGGTGGAGCGCTCCTCGGCGATCGCATTCGCATGAACAGCCTGAGCAGTGAGCGCATCTTCATGCGCTCGCTGGCGACGCGCCGGCAGCACCTGGCGACGAGCGCGGTGCTCGCCGACACGATTGCACTCCTCAGGTTCGCAGGCTTCGACCTCATCGTGGTGGAAACCGCCGGCATCGGGCAAAGCGACAGCGAGATCGTGGACCTGGTGGATGTTTCCATGTACGTGATGACGAGTGAGTTCGGCGCGCCCAGCCAGCTGGAAAAGATCGACATGCTGGATTTCGCCGATTTCATCGTCATCAACAAGTTCGAGAAGCGCGGTGGCCAGGACGCGCTGCGCGACGTGCGCAAGCAATGGCGACGTAATCATCCGCAGGAACGTGTCGCCGACGAGGCGATACCGGTATTCCCCACGATCGCGAGCCAGTTCAACGATGGTGGGGTGAATCGCCTGTTCGCGGCCGTGTGCCAGCGCCTCGAATCCAAAGTGACCGGCGGCAGGAACTGGAAGCTCGCCGGGCATCACCTCGACGAGCTGCCGCGGCGCGATCCCGTGATCCCGGGCGAGCGCGTGCGCTATCTCGCGGAGATCGCGGCGGACGGTCGCAAGGTGGGCAGGTCCGTCGCGCTGCGTGCGCGCGCAGCGAGTCGTGCTCAGAGCCTGCATGAAGCGCTCGCGGCCCTGCGTGATCCGGCGCTCCCCCAGGCCCTCGAAGCCTTCGCGGATGCGGCACTCAATGAACAGCTTGACGCATCCCACGCGCGTCTGCGGCGCGCTTACAACCAGGCGCTCACGGAGATCGGTACTGAGGGCGTCGAGCTGCTCAAGCGCTGGCCGCAGCGCGCCGAGGCCGCGACCGCCGAGCATTACAGCTACCAGGTGAGAGGGCGCGAGATCACCGGCGAGAACTACACCGAGACGCTGAGCCGCCAGCGGATCCCGAAGATCGCCGTACCCAAATTCCAGGACTGGGGCGACCTGCTGACGTTCCTGCTCAAGGAAAATCTGCCCGGTTCGTATCCGTACACCGGCGGGGTGTATCCGTATCGCCGCGAGGAGGAAGACCCGACGCGGATGTTCGCAGGCGAGGGCACACCGGAGCGCACCAACCGCCGCTTCCACTATCTCGCCGGCGGCCATGAGGCCACGAGACTTTCGACGGCATTCGACTCCACGACGCTCTATGGCGAGGATCCGGACGAGCGGCCCGACATCTACGGTCGCACCGGCAACTCGGGCGTGTCGATCGCGACGCTGGATGACATGAAGCGTCTGTATTCGGGTTTCGACCTGTGTGCCCCAAGCACCTCGGTTTCCATGACCATCAACGGACCGGCGCCGATGATCCTCGCGATGTTCATGAACACGGCGATCGACCAACTGGTCGAGCGCCATCTGCGCGAGAGCGGCGGCTGGGCCGCAGCGCAGCGCAAGATCGCCACTCTCATCAAGGAACATCCGCAGCCGCGGTATCGCGAGGAGCTGCCCGCGGGGCATGACGGCTCCGGCCTCGCTCTGCTGGGCGTGTCGGGCGATCAGCTGCTGGATCGCGAGACCTACGAGAGGATCCGCGCGCAGGCGCTTTCACAGGTGCGCGGCACGGTGCAGGCGGACATTCTCAAGGAGGACCAGGCGCAGAACACCTGCATCTTCTCCACGGAATTCGCGCTGCGCATGATGGGTGACGTACAGGCGTACTTCATCGAGCGGAGCGTGCGCAATTTCTACTCGGTGTCGATCTCCGGGTATCACATCGCGGAGGCGGGCGCGAACCCGATCTCGCAGCTCGCATTCACGCTCGCGAACGGCTTCACCATCGTCGAGTACTACCTGAGCCGCGGCATGAAGGTCGACGATTTCGCGCCGAACCTGTCGTTCTTCTTCTCCAACGGCATGGACCCGGAATATGCCGTCATCGGGCGTGTGGCACGGCGCATCTGGGCGCGCGCGATGCGCGATCTCTACACGGCCGGGCCGCGCAGCCAGATGCTCAAGTACCACGTCCAGACTTCGGGCCGGAGCCTGCACGCGCGCGAAATCCAGTTCAACGACATCCGCACGACCTTGCAGGCGCTCTACGCGCTGTTCGACAACTGCAACAGCCTGCACACGAATGCTTACGACGAGGCCCTGACGACGCCGACGGAGGAGAGCGTGCGGCGTGCGGTCGCCATCCAGCTGATCATCAATCGCGAGCTGGGTCTGAACAAGAATCAGAATCCCTGGCAGGGATCGTTCCTGGTCGAGCAGCTCACGGATCTGGTCGAGGAGGCCGTGTACCAGGAGTTCGAGCGCATCTCGGAACGCGGTGGCGTGCTCGGCGCGATGGAAACCATGTACCAGCGCGGCAAGATCCAGGAAGAAAGCCTGTACTACGAATCACGCAAGCACGACGGGTCACTGCCACTCATCGGCGTCAACACGTTTCTCGCCAGTGGCGATGCGGTCGAAGAGGTGCGCGGTGCCGCGCTCATCCGCTCCACTGAGCAGGAAAAGCAGTGGCAGGTCACGGGTGTGCACGAGTTCCAGGCGAGTCACGCCGCAGTGAGTGGCGCCGCGCTCGCGCGCCTGCAGTCGGTCGCTGCCACCCGCGGCAACGTGTTCGCGGAGCTGATGGAAACCGTGAAGGTCTGCTCGCTCGGCCAGATCTCGCGCGCGCTGTATGAAGTCGGCGGACAGTACCGCCGCAGCGTCTGAGCGCATCAACCCGTCGCGCGGCGCGACACCCTGACCGGCGGACGTGCCTCCGCTCCCACATCGAGATCGGGCTCGCCAAGATGCGCGAGCATCATTCGCCGCGCATTGTCGCGCAGTTGCGCGGCCGCTTCGGCATGAGCCAGAGGCTCCAGGGTCGCCAGCACGTCGATCACGACTCGCGTCGGAGTCGGTACCGCAGCGCGAGGGGATAGAACCGTCCGTGTGCCGCGGATCACGACAGGAACGACCGTGCACCCGGCGCGGGATGCGGTCGCAAAGGCACCGGTATGAAAGCGCAGCAGTCCGGGTCGCGTCGAAAAAGTGCCCTCGGGGAAGAACACCAGCGACTGCCCCTGGGTGGCTCGGCGCAGCACCCGCCGCGCATCCATCGCCCCCTTGTGCCGATTGTGACGGTCGACGAATTCGGAACCGATCCGCCTGAGCAGCAGGCTCGCGAGCGGCACCCGATCCATCTCCTTCTAGATCACGAACGCAAAGCGGGGCGGCAGGGCGGCAGTCATGACCAGGCCGTCGAGATAGCTGGCGTGATTCGCGACGACGATGCACCGCTCGGCCGGCAGGTGTTCGGTGCCGGAGATCTTCAGCCTCACACCCCACGCCGCAAAGATGGCGCGGGCGGTAAAACGGGCAATCGAGCGCCGGCGCCCGAGACCCGGCATCACGATCAGGATGTTCAGGCAGATCAGTGCGAAGACCAGGAAGACCAGCCAGCAGTAGACCCCGTAAATCAGGCGAAACGGCCATTTGAGGAGCTTGCAGATCACGGTTGTTCAGGTCCGCTGTGGCGCGTGTGACGCAGGCAGAAGGTTAGCCGGCGGGGGGTGTGAACTGCTTCTCTTTATGTTAATGGAGGCCGCATTCTGTGAATGTAATCACGCCTAGGGGGGTACCCCGTCCGCATACTGCCCCGGCATTTTGCGTGACGGCGCAGGCGCTTGCATCCGCTCGCCCGCATCCGCCGCAAAGGACACAACCGGGCAGCATGAGTTCGGCAGTCAAGAGAACGGTATTCGTGAAGTCTGCATCGCAGGCTGAACGGGCGGCAGAGGAGCCGGATCCGGTCGTCAACCGCTTCCTGGAGGCGGTGTGGATGGAGCGGGGCCTTTCCGCCAACACCCTGGCCGCCTATCGCGCGGATCTGACGGCGCTCAATCGCTGGCTCGAGCAGAAGGACATCCCGATCATCAAGACGGCGCGCAACGACCTGCTCGGCTTCATCGCCTGGCGCGTCGAAGCCGGCGCCCGTCCCCGCTCCACGGCCCGGCAGCTCTCGAGCTTTCGGCGCTTTTTCCGCTACCTCGCCCGCGAGGGCATGATCCGCGAAGATCCGACTGCGCAGATCGCGATGCCCAAGATCGGGCGCTCGTTGCCGAAGTCGCTCACCGAGGATGAAGTCGAGTCCTTGCTGATGGCCCCGGTGGTCACCGACCCGCTCGGTCATCGCGACCGGACCATGCTCGAGGTGCTGTACGCGACGGGCCTGCGGGTCTCCGAGCTCGTCAACCTCAAGCACAACCAGGTCAACCTGAACCAGGGCGTCCTGCGCATCATCGGCAAGGGCAATCGCGAGCGGCTGATTCCGCTCGGCGAAGAAGCAGTGCGCTGGCTGCAGCAGTTCGTGCAGGGACCGCGCGCCGAGATCCTGCTCGAGCGCCAGACCGATTTCCTGTTCCCGACACGCCGCGGCGACAAGATGACGCGCCAGGCGTTCTGGCACATCATCAAGCGCTACGCGCGCAAGGCCAGCGTGCAGAAGGAGCTTTCCCCGCACACGCTGCGTCACGCGTTCGCAACGCATCTCCTCAACCACGGTGCGGACCTGCGCGTGGTGCAGATGCTGCTCGGTCACAGCGATCTCTCCACCACGCAGATCTACACGCACGTCGCGCGCGAGCGCATGAAGGAACTGCACTCGCAGCATCACCCCCGCGGTTGATGACCGGTGCGGCCACGGTTCTTTCTCCGGTCCGCCCTGCTAGACTGCGCGCCGCCATGGGCGTGAACCATCCGCACAACCCCCGGTCGAAGAGCCGCAGTCCATCTGGAGTTTCCGGCATGCCAGGCCTGAAGACCCTTTCACGGTATTCCCTGCTCGCTCTGGCGGGCTGCGTCGGAATCGCCATGGCGGCAGATGCGCCGGTGGACCCGCGTGTCGAGCTCGTGAAGAAACTTCCGGGCGCGAAAGTCGAACAGCTCCAGCCGACGCCGGTGCCCGGCATGTACGAATACGCCCGCGGCACGGACATCGGTTATGTCACGAGTGACGGGCGCTACTTCTTCGGGGGCGACCTCTACGACATCAAGGACGGCGTGAACCTCACGGATCAGCGCCGCAACGGCGCGCGCCGTGCGCTGCTCGACACCCTCTCGGAGAGCGAGATGATCGTGTTCTCGCCGAAGGATCCCAAGTACACCATCACCGTGTTCACCGACGTCGACTGCGGCTATTGCCGCAAGCTCCACAGCGAGATCGCGGATCTCAACAAGCGCGGCGTGCGCGTGCGCTACGCGTTCTATCCGCGCGAAGGTCCCGGGAGCGATTCGTGGAAGACCGCCGAAGCGGTGTGGTGCTCAGCGAACCGCCAGGACGCGCTGACGCGCGCCAAGCGAGGCGAGGAGATCAAATCGAAGGACTGTGGCGCGACGCCGGTCGCGCGCGAGTACCAGATGGCGCTCGATCTGAACATCCATGGCACTCCCGGCATCTTCACGCCCGAAGGCGATTACATCAGCGGCTATCTGCCACCGGCGCAGATGGTCGCGCACCTGAAATCGCTGCGCGAGGAGAACCAGAAGGCCGCAGACAAGGTCGCGGAGAAGAAGTAGCTCAGCGCTCCAGCAGCTTCAGCTTGTCGGGTTTCCCCTCCCACTCCTTGGCATCCGCCGGGGCTTCGCCTTTCTCAGTGATCACCGGCCACTTGCGGGCCAGCTCCTTGTTGAGCGCCGTGAACTGCTCCTGACCGGCGGGCAGTTCTTCCTCGGAGAAGATCGCCTCGACCGGGCATTCCGGTTCGCACAGCGTGCAATCGATGCATTCGTCGGGATCGATCACCAGGAAATTGGGTCCCTCGTGGAAGCAGTCGACCGGGCAGACCTCCACGCAGTCCATGTATTTGCACTTGATGCAGTTTTCGGTGACGACGAAGGTCATGCGCGCGCAATCCGGAGTCGATACGGGGCCGAAGTATTCTGCCACATGCAAAACGGTGCCGGGACGTATTCGTCAGGCGGGCAGGTCGCGTGTCATGTTGGCGCTGTCGGTGATGTGCAGGTCCTCGCGACCGGCAGCGCGATCGGCGAGATAGTGGCGCAACGCGAAAATGCTGCTCGGGAACGCGATCTCATCCCATGGGATGTCGCTCGTCTCGATGAGCTTCACCTCCAGACTCTCCGGACCGACGCCGAAACGCGGCTCGATGAGCCGCGCACGGAAGAAGACGTGGACCTGGTGCGCGCGCAGCGCATGGAAGATCGCCAGCAGCGAGCCGATCTGCACGATCGCTTCGGCCTCTTCGACCGCTTCGCGTGCCGCGGCCTGCATCAGTGTTTCGTCGTTCTCCATGAAGCCGGCGGGGACCGTCCAGAATCCACGGCGCGGCTCGATGGCGCGCCGGCAGATGAGAAGCTTGCCCTGCCACTCCGGGATGCACCCGGCGACGAGTTTCGGATTCTGATAGTGGATGGTGCCGCAACTGTCGCAGACGAAGCGCGGCAGATGATCGCCGGGCGGAACCCTGAGGGTCACAGGCTGTCCGCAATGGCTGCAGAAATTCATGTGTGAAAATGGTGTGCGAGGCGCCGGTGGTGCAGTGGTGCCGGGAACAGGAATCGAACCTGCACGGGGTTGCCCCCGGTGGATTTTGAGTCCACTGCGTCTACCAGTTCCGCCATCCCGGCGTGGGGCGTGCAGTATAGAGACTCGATTCTCGAGGTGCGACGGTTTGGCTTCCTGGCGCATCCAATAGAGCAATGACGCGGCTGACCGAGATCGAGATCGATCGGGACGTCCTGGTCCGGGCCCAGTGGGGTGAGCCCGAGGCGCAGGCGCACCTGTATCTCGCCTTCTCCAGCGCGACGTACGCGCTCATCCGCCGGATGATGCCGCGCCGGGCCGTGGCCGACGACCTGTTCCAGGACACTTTTGTCGAAGTCCTGCAGAGCCTGCCGTCGTTTCGCGGCGAGGCACCGCTCGGCGCGTGGATTCGCCGGATCGCGATCAGCAAGTGCCTCATGCACCTGCGTTCGCCGTGGCACCGGAGCCTGTTGTGGCTGGACCAGTTGGCGGGCGAGGGCGGCGACGCGCTCGAGCCCGCACTGGTCCCAGCCGATGCGCAGGGCAACCTCTCGCTGCAGCAGGACCTGGAGCAGGCACTCGCGAAGTTGCCGGTGCGCACCCGCGTCGTCGTCTGGTTGCACGACGTTGAAGGGCTGACGCACGACGAGATCGCGTCCCAGTTCGGCCTGAGCGTCAGTTTCTCGAAGTCGCAGCTCATGCGCGGCCATCTGCGGCTGCGCGAACTGCTGCAGGAACACGCGGAGAGTTCGACATGCATCCCAGTCTCGACCAGCTTCTGACGCTGCGCGACCGCGCGGCGGCGGCTACCGAGGGTGTGGCGGCGCACGTGCGCGAATGCGCCGAATGCCACGCGACCGTGGAGAGCGCGCGCAAGATTGCGACTCGGCTGCGCGAGCTTCCCGTTCGCACCACGCCGCCCGATCGCTGGATCGCGATTCGCACCGCATTCCTCGCCGGCACCGAACGGCGCTGGCAGCCTCGTGCCCGCCGGCCGGGCTGGCTGCTGCCCGCGGCGAGTGCGGCACTCGTGTTGTTCGCAGTGCTGTTCACGGTGGGCAGTCACGGACCGCGGACACAGGACCCCGCGCGAGTCGCAACGGATGTCAGCCCGGTCGCGCCACCGAAACTGCTGGCCGAGTCGCAGCGGCTCGAAGCGATGCTTGCGTCATTGCCGTCCGACTCGCAGTTGACGCGCGCCGGGACCGCGCTCACCGTGGCGGATCTCGAAGACCGCATCCGCTGGGTCGACTACCGGCTGAGTCTCGCCGACGAGGCTGGTATCGATGCGCGTCAGGCGAACCTGTTGTGGCGCGAGCGTGTGGATCTGCTGAATTCGCTGGTGGCCGTGCGCTACGCGGACGCGCGCACCCGGGCATTCTGATTCGCTCAACGAGAAATCCGGAGGACGCGATGTTCCTGTTCAAGAGAGTTCACGCCCTGTTGGCCGCAATCGTCTGCGCGGCGCTGACGCTCGTGTGGACGGCGGCGTACCCTGCGGATGAGAAGGCCAAGGAACAGGGCCCGGAGAACAATCCGGAGAAGAGCCAGGCGGATCTCGAAGCGCGGCTCGAGGACGCGCGCGCGCGTCTGGAAGCGGCCGCACGCGAGGTTGCAGAGCTCAGCGGCCAGCTGACGGGACCGATCATGCAGGATTTCATGATCGCGGGAGCGCCGGGGATGCATCGGGCCATGCTCGGCATCAATCTCGGCGATCAGGCTTCCAGGGACGGTGTGCGCGTCCAGAGCGTCACACCCGGCGCACCGGCGAGCGATGCCGGACTTCGGGCCGGCGATGTGATCGTGAGCGTCGATGGCGTGAACCTGCGCAGCAAGGACAAGCCTTCAAGCGCCACGCTCGTCGAGCACATGCGCGACGTCAAGGTCGGCGACAAAGTGAAGGTGGAATACCTGCGCGACGGCAAGAGTCACATGGCCGAGATCACGACTGAAGCGTTTGGCGCGCGCGGCTTCGTCATGGCCGGGCCGGGGCCGGATCGATTCTTCTCGATGCGCGTCCCGGGCCCGATGGAGGCCGTAACCGGGGTTCCCGCCGTGCCCGGCGTGCCCTTCACGATGGCCTTCCCCGGCGCCAGCGTGCTCGACATGGAACTGGTCGCGATGACACCGAAGCTCGGCAAGTATTTCGGCACGGAGAAGGGCGTGCTGGTGGTACGCGCGCCGCGGGATTCGCAGTTGAAGCTCGAGGACGGCGACGTGATCCTCGACATCGACGGTCGCGTGCCGCAGAACGGCGCGCACGCATTGCGGATTCTCAGCTCCTACCAACCGGGCGAGAAACTCAACATCAACGTCCTGCGCGATCGCAAACAGACCAAGCTTGCCCTCACGGTACCCGAGCGCGGCCCAATGACAGCTCCGGGCCCAGGCGGCGCCGGAGCGATGTGGTACGGCACCGAGTCCGCAGCGCCCGTCGTGAAGCCGTTCAAGGGCGTCATCGTGGCGCCCGAGCCCGAAAGCGACGGACCCACCTGAAGAGCAGTCGCGGCTGGCCATTGGCTGACAATCCCGCCCGACGGCGTCGGATCACGACAGCTGAAGGCAGAGATTGAGAATGTATCCCCGCGAACACAGGGGCCGACGCCGTCGGCAGGAGTCAGCCAATGTCCACCCGCTCCTGCACGTAAACCTGTAAAGGGAATGATGCGGCG
>DATBIF010000136.1:0-6412 GCA_036557045.1 Steroidobacteraceae bacterium | reverse complement strand
GCGCTCGACGATCTTCACCGCGCGCGCCGAGTACTTGCGCGGACTGTCGGCGAACAGCTGGAAACGGCCGATGTTCAACATCGACGGCCCGGCAACCAGGAGCGCAGCGGCGCTGCCCTGGAGAAAACCACGACGCCGGATCACCCCATCCACCCCATAGACTTGATTCGGCTCTTTGATCCCAATACGGACATGATGATCCCAACAGGAGAATTGTCAATCGGGAGTATCCCGGGGGAAGAATGGCCGGGTCAGCCCCAGATTCCCTCGGGGCACCAGACCGTGCCGCGCTCGAAGACGACGCCCGGATTGCGATCGGCCGTCAGGAAGGTCGGGCCGTCGAGGTCGACGAAATCGCAGAGCTGACCCGCGACGAACGCGGGCGCCATCGCCAGGCTGGTCCCAACCATATTGCCGACCATCACTTTCAGCCCCAGCCGGCGCGCCTCCTCGATCATGAGGAGCGCCTCGGTGAGCCCGCCGCACTTGTCGAGCTTGATGTTGACGACGTCGAAGCGCCCGAGCAGACCTTCGACGTCGGCGAGGCCCTGCACGCTTTCATCGGCGGCGATCGGGATGGGGCACTCGAAGTGATCCAGGTTCGCTTCGCAGCCACGCTTCAGCGGCTGCTCGAGCAGCAGGACTCGTGCTTCCATCAGCACGGGCAGCAAGCGCTCGAGCGAATCGAGCGTATAGCCCTGGTTGGCGTCGACGCCGAGCCACACGTCTGGCCGCGCCGCACGCACCGCACGCACGCGCTCGACATCGATGTCGAGCTCGCCACTCAACTTGAGCTTGAGCGCCGTCGCCGGTCCACGCGCCAGCGCCGCCATCGCGAGCGCCGTTGGATGATCGGCACCCAGCGTGAACATCGTCGTGAGCGGCACCGGTTGATTGATCCCGGCGAGCTTCCAGACCGGCTGGCCTGCGCGCTTCGCCTCGAGGTCCCAGAGCGCGCAATCGAGCGCATTCCTCGCGCCGCCAATCGGCATGAGCTCACGCAGTCCTTCGCGCGTGATGCCACTCTCGATCTCGGCACGGCGCGATTCGATATCCACGGCCATGCGGGCGGGCACGTCATCGAGGTAATAGACGCCCTCCGACTCCCCGCGACCCGTCCGCCGCGCTTCGGTGAGCTGCACGATGAGCGCGGGAATCTGTGTGAAGGTGTAGCCGGAAATCCGGAACGGCTCCTTCAACGGCAGCTCTTCGACGGCGAGCTGCAACCTCAGGGGCAGGGGCATCGTACCGGTTCGCCTGCGGTCAGTAGTCCACGCCGAACTTCATCAGGTGACAGTTCAACGCAACCCAGAGGACAACCAGGAACGACAACGCGAGCACCACTGCCCAGGCCTTCGCGTACCACTTGCGCGTGCTGCGCGTCACGGTCCACGCATTCCACACGCCGACGATCGCCGCGCCAAAGAAGACGATGGGCGACAGGAACTGCAGCAGACGGAGCAGCAGATCGGTCTTGGTGCTGAGGTACGCGAGGGTCTGCAGGCCGATCGTGATGAACAGCGCCCAGCCGCCGAACACCACGAGTGCAGCCACTGACGCAAGGCGCACATAGCGATGCGCCTGCGCGTCCGGTCCGGTGAGCGCGTAGCGCACGCCGTAGTGGCGGCGGATCAGCGCCGAGATCGGCCACGCGAGCGCCGTCAGCAACAGCGCCACCAGACCGACGCACAACGCCGGCACCAGCCAACTGCCCGAGCGATAGGCCGGCGTCGGCTGAAACGTCATGAACGGCGAGACCGGCTCGAAGCTGAAACGGGTAATGCGCCCGTTCTCGACTCTCGCGGACATGAGCGCCTTGCCGCCATCCTCGCGCCAGATGAAGGGCTCGACCTCGCGCCACTTGATCGGCGCTCCCGACGGCGTCGTCAGCAGCGGCACCGTGAGCGTACCGTCCTGGTTGATCGACACCTTGAGCTGGCCGATGAGATTGATGAGCGCCAGGAAAGTCGTGTCCGAGCGCCGCGAGTCGTCGTAGCGGCCCGCGATCATCCTGGAGTGCTCGGCCGCAGTCTTCGCATCGACTTCGCCGGCCGGCGGCGCGCCAGGAAAATACCGGTCGGTGAACTGCTCGAAGAGCGACTCGCGCAACGGCTGCGCGAAGCCCGCCTTGCCCGGGCTGTTCATCGACAGGAAGATGCCGACGCCGTCGTCGATGAAGAGATGCAGGTCACTGTGGAACCACTGCGTGTCGCCGGCATGCGCAATGATGCGATGGCCGTTGCGGTTGGTCTCATAGAAACCGAGGAGCATCCGGTCCACTTCGGGCAGCGTGGTGAGCGCCGTCGTGTGCATCATCTCGGCGGTCTCGGGCCTGAGAATCTGGACTGATCCGTACCTGCCCTTCTGCAGGTGCGCAATCATGAAATGCGCCATGTCGGCGCCCGGCATCGACAGGCTTCCGGCCGGCGCCGGGCCCACGATCTCGAACTCTTTTTCCGGCTTCGGCTGCGAGGCCTGCGCATAGCCGTGCGACATGTCCGCCTTGAGCGCCTCGGGCAACGGCTGACGGAACGTCGAGTGGGCCATGTCGAGCGGCTGAAAGATGTTCTTGTCCAGATAGTCGTCGAAGGACATTCCCGAGGTTCGCTCGACGATGTAGCCGGCGAGCGCTGTCGCCCAGTTCGAGTAGGCGGGCGTCTCGCCCGGCGCGAAGATGCGAGTCGGAGTCCACTGCTTCAAGTAGGCGCCGAGCTCGGGCACGCCGTCCTGCTCGCGCGCGATCAACCCCTTCACCTGCTCCTCGAAGCCCGAGGTGTGCGTCATGATGTTGCGCAAGGTGATCGGCTTGCCGTCACGAGGCGGTATCTTGAAGTCGAGGTACTGGTTGATGTCTGCGTCGAGATCGAGCTTGCCCTGCTCGACGAGCTGCATGACTGCGGTCCAGGTAAAGAGCTTCGACACCGAGCCCGGGCGGAACAAGGTGCGCTCGGGGTCGACCGGTGTGCGCTTTTCGACGTCGGAGTAGCCGTAGCCTTTCTCGACGACAACCGCACCGTCCTTGACGACGACGACGACGGCACCCGCGATATCACCGGTCTTGAGACTCATCGGCATGAAGCCGTCGAGCCAGGCCTCCACGTCCGCGCGGGTCAGCTGCGGGGTGCCGCTCGCTGCCGGTTCGGCCGCCGGCATGGCGGCGGGCGCGGGCGCCGCGGTCGGCGCAGCGCTCTTGGCGGGCGGAGTCTTGGCTGGCGCGGGCCCCTGTGCATTGGCAGCGACAACCGAAAACAGCATGACGAGACTGCAGACACCACGGAGAAGTGAACGCATGTTGAGCTCCGGCAAGTCGAAACGCGGGCTCGAGGCCCGCTGAATTGTCTTATCCCAATCCGGCTATAATAATCCTGATTGGAGAATCGTCAATTTTCATGCAAATTGCACGTCTAGAATGTGCGCACAATGAAATCCAACAAACCGACCCTCGGCCGCCTGCTGCGTGGCCTGCGCCAGCGCAACGACTGGACGCTCAAGGAGATGAGCCAGCGCACCGGCATTCCGCTCTCGACGCTCGCCAAGGTCGAGCACGACCGGCTCACGCTCACCTACGACAAGCTGCAGCAGCTCAGCGAGCGGCTGAAGATCCGCATGTCCGAGCTCTTTTCCGAACCCGGGGAAGGTCCGGAGCCGGCCGTCACCGCGCGGCGGAGCATCGGGCGCATCGACCGCGCGGTGCGCGTCAACACCCGCAACTACGACTACTACTACCTGTGCGCGGAATTGCGCCGCAAGCGCATGATCCCGGTGCTGACGAAGATCCGCGCCAAGAGCGTCGGCGAGTTCGGCGATCTCGTGCACCACTCGGGCGAGGAATACATCTACGTCCTCGAGGGCAAGATCGAAATTCATACCGAGTTCTACGACCCGATCGTGCTCGAGGCCGGCGAGTCGATCTACATCGATTCGAACATGGGTCACGCGTACGTCGCCGCCGAAGGCTGTGAACAGGCGACAGTGCTGGGCGTGTGCTCGAGCGCGGACGAGGGCTTGATGGAGTCGCTGCTCGAGCTGCACGGCGACGAAGAAGTGGAGCCGACCGCGCCGCCCGACACCGGACGTCTCTCTTCTGTAGCGCGCGCGCGCCGCAAAGGTCGCCGCCGTGCGCACGAGGACAAGGGCGAGAAAAAGGCGTCCTGAGACGGAGTTTTCGACCACTGATCGGGAGGTGCGGCCGTGACCTCACGCAAGCATCAAGCAAGAGTCGCCGGCGTGCTCTATGCGCTGCTGGTGGTCATCGGGTTGATCGGCCTGATGTATCTGCCTGCTTTTTTCATCGTGCGTGGCGACGCGGCCGCCACCGCAAAGAACATCCTGGCCTCAGAGCTGCTGTATCGCACCTGGGTGACGGTCGACATGGCCGGAAACATCCTGTTCGTCTTCGTGGTGCTCGCGCTCTATCAGCTCCTCAAGGAAGTGAACCGCGTGCACGCCACGCTCATGATGGTGCTGGCGCTCGTTTCCGTCCCGCTCTCGCTGGTAAACACCGTGGCGATGACTGCGCCGCTCGTGCTCCTGAGCGGAGCCGACTTTCTCGCGCCGCTCGACCAGCATCAACTCGAAGCGCTGGCGTATGCGTTTCTCAGGCTGCGTGGCCAGGGAATCGTCGTGGCCTCCGTATTCTGGGGCCTGTGGCTCCTGCCGTTCGGGCTCCTGGTCTACAGGTCCGGGTTCATTCCGCGGATCATCGGTGTTCTGCTCTGGGTCGCCGGGATTGGCTACGTGCTCGATTGCCTGGTTTCGCTGCTCGCTCCAGCCAATACAGCGCTCTCCCCGGTTCTCCGGGTGCTCGAGGCCGGAGAGCTGCCGATCGTGCTGTGGCTCCTGATCGTGGGCGCAAAGGATCCGCTCTCCGGCGGGCGAGCGCCGACCCAGGCCGCCTGAGCACGCCGACGGGTCGCCATGCATCAACTTCATCCACACAGCGGCTTCGACAATCGCGCACGCGACTATCGGCACATCCAGGCATTGCCGCTGGCGGCTGCGATGGGCGCTGAGATTCGCGGCGCGGATGTCGCGAGGCTCACGGACGAGCAGTTCGTCGAGATCCAGGACGCGCTCTTCCGCCACAAGATGATCTTCTTCCGCGACCAGGAGATCACCCACGCCGATCATTCGGCCTTCAGCCTGCGTTTCGGCCCGTTTGCCGAGGATGCCTACACGCAGGGTGTCCCGGGCCATCGCGAAGTGCAGCCGATCATCAAGGAGGCGGACGATCAATCCGCCATGGTGTTCGGCGAGGGATGGCACACCGACTCGCCTTTTCTGCGTCAGCCGCCGGCGATCAGCACGCTGTACGCGGTCGTGATTCCCCCGTTCGGCGGAGACACCATCTGGGCGAATTCCGCCCTCGCCTACGCAATGCTGAGCGAAGGGATGCGCAAGCTCCTCGCCGGGCTCAAGGTGCACATGTCGATGCGTGATGTGCTGAGGTCGGCGCAGCACAACTCGGAGCGGCGCGACAGTCCCATCGGCCGGCTCGCCGCGACGCGCGACGCCGAGCGGCTCAGCGACGATCTGGACGCCAAAGTGCGCGGCAACGTCCACCCGCTGGTGCGCACGCACCCGGTGACCGGTGAAAAAGCCCTTTACTGCGACGGCTCGTATGCGATCGGCATCGAGGGTCTGCGTCCCGAGGAGTCCGCGCCGATCCTCAACTTTCTCGCCCAGCACATCACCCAACCGGCGTTCACCTGCCGGCTGCGCTGGGAACCGAAGACGCTCACCCTGTGGGACAACCGCCTGTGCGTGCACCAGGCGTTCAACGACTACGCCGGCCACCGCCGCGAGATGTACCGCACGACGATCGCCGGCGAGATCCCGCGCTGACCGCCGCGAACCGGACGCACGAGCACTACGAAACCTCAGCGATGACAGGCGACTCTGCCGGTACGCAACTACGCGATCAGCCCACGAGGCGCTTCGCGCTCTTCGACTACGGATTCCGGCCCTTCTTTCTGCTGGCCGGACTGTACGCGTTTGTGATCGTGCCCGCCTGGCTCTATCTCTTTGCCCATCACAGCGTGCCGTTCGGTGCGTTGCCGGCGATGTATTGGCACTCGCACGAGCTTGTCCACGGCTTCATGGCCGCCGCGATTGCTGGATTCCTGCTCACAGCGGTCCCGAGCTGGACCGGTGCGCGCGGCTTCGCGGGCTTGCCGCTGATCACGCTTGTGCTGCTGTGGATCGCGGGCCGCATCGCGATGGCAACAGTCGGCCGTGTGCCCTTCCTGGTAAGCGCGATCGCAGAGCTCGCGCTGCTCCCGGCTCTGGTGGCACTGCTCGCTCCGCCCCTGCTCCGCAGCCAGAACCGCAACACGCCACTGCTTGCCGTGCTCGGCGTGCTCTGGCTGAGCGATGCCGCGTTCCTGGTCGCAGTGCTACACGGTGATGCCGC
>DATBIF010000135.1:0-8615 GCA_036557045.1 Steroidobacteraceae bacterium | reverse complement strand
GGTACGAGGGTTCGAATCCCTCTGGGAGCGCCAATACAAACAGTGACTTAGTTCTCATAGTTGATGTCGCTTCCGGCTAGCGGGGAGTCCTCGCTTTGGTTTACGTTACGCGCACCGCCCCGGGCAGGCTCGCGCGTGAACCCAGCCGACAAACGACTGATCGACCTCGTCGACAAGTGGCTCGCCAGCCTCGAGCTGCACTTGAAGTATTCAGGGCTCGACGACGCCAGCTACTGGCGCGTGCAGCCGTGGGTCAAGCACGACCGGCCGTCACGCTGGATCATCGAGCTCGCACGCCAGAAGGCGTTGCAACTCAAGGAGCAGCTCGAAGCGCGTATCGCGATGGGCGATGCGAAGTTCGGCGATTCGCTCGAGCTGATGAGTTTTCTCAGCAATCTGGTCGGGTCGCAGCACGTGGAGCGTTTCATTCCACTCGCGGAAGCCGGTAGCGAAGTCGACCTGGCCAGCGCTCCTGCGCCCGCCCCCGCTCCACGCGATGCGGCGCCTGCTCCGCGAGCGGCTGCCGCGTCGGACTCGACTCAGCAGGCGGCCGTTCGCACGCAACCGCGCAAGGCGATCTCCGACACCACGCGCGAAATGCCGCGGCCACCTGCAGAGGCGCCCGCGCGTGAACCGAGCCGTCATGCAGCAGCGCAGCGTGCCGAGGCGCGCAAGGGCAGCGCGCGCCGCGAACACAAGGCTCAAGCGCCGGCACCCAAGGCGAAGACCGAGCAGCGCTCCAATCCTGAGCGCGAGAAGGCGGTCGTCGCGGACGCCGTGCGCCTCCTCGGATGGGGCCGCCAGTGGCACGAGATTCCGGATCTCATCAGCCGCATGGCGGATCGTCCCGCGATCTCCGAGGTGCGCCGCATCCTGCGCGATCACAAGCCGGCGATCGAACGCGAGCTGGATCGCGACGGCTGATCGGCCGGCACCAGCCGGCGTGCCACGACCAGCAGCTCAATCGCGCCCCATCTGCGAGAACGCCACAACATTGCCGGCAGGCTCGCGCACGATGACTTCCGTCGCGCCGTAGAAGGTCTTGCGTTTCGGCATGACGTAATCGACGCCTCGCAACGCCGTCTCGAATCCGGCGAGCTCGTCGACCTCGATGTACAGGAACTGCCGGCCGCTCGGCGCTTCTAGCCCGAGAGGCGGAATGTCCGCCGCGACGCTCGACCATGTCTGATACATCACCTCGATGCCGTCGCGAATCAGCAGCACGAAACCCAGATGATCTTCCTCGGGCACTTCGGCCACGCGCGTAAAGCCGAGCCGTCGCTCCCAGAAATCCAGGCACGGCTCGATCCGCTTCACGAACAGGACCGGAGTCAGCTTCTTGACCTGCATGGCGCTCTCCTGGTGGCACTACGCCATTGTCAGCGTACGGCTGGCGACTTCAACGGCGCTTGAGTACTCTCTGCCGCAACCGCCTCCACAAGCGCTCGAGTGGAATGCCCTCAAGGAGACTGTCATGGCCGATCACCGCTCCCGGTCCGTAGTGCGCAGCACGGCCTTTGCCGGCATAGCCGTCATTGCGGCGTTCGCGATGTATTCGATCGCCACGCTCGCGCAGGACAAGCCGCCCTCGAAGGCGGAGCAGGCCATCAAGTATCGGCAGTCGGTCTACAAGGTGATCCTCTGGAACTTCGGCCCGATGGCAGGCATGGTCCAGGGAAAGATCCCCTACGACGCGACTGATTTCGCCAAACGCGCGGAGCGCGTCGCCACGATGGCGCCGATGCTGCTGGAAGGCTATCCGCAGGGATCGAACACCGACGCGCCGACGCGCGCCAAGCCCGAGGTGTGGCAGAACTTCGATGAGTTCACGAAGTTGATGCACAACATGGAAGACAAGGCAGCCGCGCTCGCGAGCGTCGCGAAAGAAGGCAATCTCGACAAGTCGCGCGCCGCGGTGGGTGAGCTGGGCGACGCCTGCAAGGCGTGCCACGACAAGTTCCGCGCCGAGAAGCCGATCTAGAACAAGAGCAGCGAGGGCTCCGGCGCCGTCGCAATGACCAGGTAGAGCGCCAACGCACACGCTGCGGCGAGTACCAGCGCGAGCAGCACGCGCGCATTACCGATGCCTGCGTCCGCCGGGAGCCAGGCGCCGGACTTGCGGCCCGTGATCATGGGGCCGACCAGATTTTCGCCGCGCAGGAAGTAATAAGCCGACACTGCGATGAGATGCAGGCCGATCGCGTACCACAGCGCGTCGGCCAGCAGACGATGCCAGTCGGACAACCGATCGCTGGTCGCGTCGCGCACATAGCCGTAGAGCGGACCCGCGTTGAAGATCTCATCGTTCGCATACAGTCCCGTGACCCCCTCCGCCGCCACCAGCAACAGCAGGAGCATCACCATCCAGCCGCCGAGTGGGTTGTGGCCGAGGTGCGAGACCGAGCGCGACGACAGCCAGCCACGCGCGTAGCGCCAGGTGGCGGCGGGGCCACGCAGAAAATTTGTGAAGCGCGCGTAACGTGGGCCGAAGAAACCCCACAGCACCCGAAAGCCGACCAGCACCAGGCATGCATAACCGAACCAGCGATGCCAGCCGAATGCCCGCGTGCCGAGCTCGTGCGTGAGCCAGGCGCCGAACACCGCCAGCGCCAGCGACCAGTGGAACAGTCGCAGCGGCAAGTCCCAGATGAGCTGCGCGCCACTGCGCGTTGCGGCACTCGTACGAACCCCGGCTTCACCCTGCGGCATGGACATTAAGGCAATTTCATCTTGTGGTACCAGGTACGCTTGCATAACTCGTTGCATAACTCCCGTCGCTGGATGCAGTTATGCAAAGAGTTATGCAAGCGTACCTGGTACCGGCCGCGCCTTGAATTTTGCCGGCATGCTCGACACAATCGCCGCCCTGCAAAAAGCACGCTGCCAAGGGGAACCACGCGCGCCGCGGCGCGGTCTCAGGGCTTCCAAATACAAGCAACTCTGTACTTCCTGAAAGCTTCATGATCGAGATCGAAGGCCTGACCAAGCGCTATGGCGCGCTCACCGCGGTAGACAACGTGAGCTTCCGGGTGCAACCCGGCGAAGTGCTCGGCTTTCTCGGTCCGAACGGCGCCGGCAAATCCACGACCATGCGCATGATCGCCGGATTTCTTGCCCCGACGTCGGGTCGCGCGCGCGTCTGTGGACACGACGTGGAAGGCGAGCCGCTCGCCGCCAGGGCCTGCATGGGCTACCTGCCGGAAGGCGCACCCAGCTACGGCGAGATGACCGTGCGGCGCTTCCTCGATTTCATTGCGGACGTGCGCGCCCTGCAGGGCGAGCGCCGCCGCAGCCGGCTGGATGACGTCATCGCGCGCCTGCATCTCGGCCCGGTGCTCGAGCAGACCGTCGAGACACTCTCCAAGGGCTTCCGCTGCCGCGTGGGGCTTGCGCAGGCGATCCTGCACGATCCGCAGGTCCTGATCCTCGACGAGCCCACCGACGGTCTCGATCCGAACCAGAAGCACGAGGTGCGTACCCTGATCAACGCGATGGCGGCCGACAAGATCATCGTGATCTCGACCCACATCCTCGAGGAGGTGGACGCCGTCTGCACGCGCGCCATCATCATCTCCAAGGGCAAGGTGGTCGCCGACGAGAAACCACAGACGCTCGCCGCGAGATCGCGCTATCACAACGCGGTGACGGTCGGCTTCGCGGACGGCACCCTGCTCGCGCGCGCCCGCGCCATGATCGCCTCGCTCCCGCAGGTCGCAGCCGTGGAGTCGCGCGACAAGGAACTGCGCCTGACGGCGCTGCCCAAGTCCGGGCAGCCCATCCTGCCCCTGCTCAGCGATCTCGCGCGCCGCGAACAGTGGTCGGTCAGCGAGTTGCATCTCGAGTCCGGACGTCTCGACGAAGTGTTCCGCGCCGTGACCCTGGAGGCCTGATGCGGAATATCGCAGCAGTCTTCCGGCGCGAGCTGGCCAGTTACTTCGTCACGCCGGTCGCGATCGTCTTCATCATCATCTTCCTGGTCCTGTCCGGTGCTTTCACGTTCTATCTCGGCGGTTTTTACGAGCGCGGCCAGGCCGACCTCGCGCCGTTCTTCAATTTTCATCCCTGGCTGTACCTGTTCCTGATCCCCGCGATCTCGATGCGGCTGTGGGCGGAGGAGCGCAAGAGCGGCAGCATCGAGCTCCTGATGACCTTGCCGATCACGCTGGCGCAGGCCGTGTGGGGCAAGTTTCTCGCCGCCTGGTGTTTCGCGGGCATCGCGCTCGCGCTCACCTTCCCGATCTGGATCACCGTGAACTACCTCGGCACTCCCGACAACGGCGCCATCCTCGCCGCCTACATCGGCAGTTTCCTCATGGCCGGCGGATTCCTCGCCATCGGCACCTGCATGTCGGCGCTCACCCGCAACCAGGTCATCGCCTTCATCCTCGCCGTCGTGGTCTGCTTCATCTTCCTGCTGAGCGGCTTCCCGCTGGTCCTCGACGTGGTGCGCAGCTGGGCGCCCGCCGCACTCGTGGACGCCGTGGCCTCGCTCAGCTTCCTCAGCCATTTCGAGTCGATCTCCAAGGGCGTGATCGATGTGCGCGACGTGCTGTACTTCGCGTTGCTCATCGCCTGCTGGCTGACGGCGACCGGCATCGTGCTCGAGATGAAGAAGGCGAACTAGGCACCCATGGCATTCGATCTGCGCAAGGTCTGGCAGGGTCATCGCAGCAGCGGCGCGCTCGCGCTGGTACTGCTCGCCGTGCTCTTCATCGGGCTCGTCATCGTCATCAACTACGGGCTGCGCGGCGCGCGCGCCGACCTCACCCAGAACCGGCTCTATACGCTCGCGCCGGGCACGCGCAACATCCTCAGGAACCTCGACGAGCCGATCAATTTCTACTTCTATTTCACGCGCGCCGCCGCGGACCAGGTGCCGTACATCAAGACGTACGCCAACCGGGTGCGCGACCTGCTGGAAGAGATGGCCGCGCGTTCCAACGGCAAGATCCGCCTGCAGGTGATCGATCCCGAGCCGTTCTCCGAAGCGCAGGACCGCGCCGACGAATTCGGTATCTCCGCGGTGCCGCTCGGCGCCAGCGGAGAGACGCTCTACTTCGGTCTTGCGGGCACCAACTCCACCGATGGGCGTGCGGTGATCGACTTCTTCCAGCCCGAAAAGGAAGAGTTCCTCGAGTACGACGTCGCCAAGCTCATCGTCGAGCTGTCACGGCCCAGGAAGGCGGTGGTCGGACTGCTCACGACACTGCCGATGAGCACCGACTTCAACCAGGCCACCGGGCAGATGCGCGAGCCGTGGGTGGTGATGCAGCAGCTCGAACAGCTGTTCACGATCAAGAACCTCGCGCCGGACCTCACCACGATCGATCCCGACGTCGACCTGCTCATGCTCGTGCATCCGAAGGGCCTGTCGCAGTCGGCGCTCTACGCGATCGACCAATTCGTGCTGCGCGGCGGGCGCGCATTGATCTTCGTCGATCCGCTGGCCGACGCCGATCCCGCGGGACAGGGTGGCAACCCGATGGCCGCCATGGGCGCCGACAAGAGCTCGAACCTCGCGCCCCTCTTCGCGGCCTGGGGCATCGAGTACAACCCGCGCCAGGTCGTCGGTGACATGAAGTACGCGCTGTCGCTGAGCACGCGCACCGGCGAGGCCGTGCGCCATATCGGCTACATAGGACTCGACAAGAGCGCGTTCAACGCCAAGGACGTCATCACCACGGGACTCAACAACCTCAACGTGGCCATGGCCGGCAGCCTCAAGCTCAAGAGCGGCAGCACCCTGACCTTCGAGCCGCTGCTGGAGTCGAGCGACCAGGCCGGCATTCTGCCGGTGGAGCGTTTCGCGTTCCTGTCCGATCCGGCGACGCTGCGCGACGGCTTCCGGCCGACCGGCGAGCGCTACGTCATCGCTGCGCGCCTGAGCGGCAAGCTCAAGACCGCCTTCCCGAACGGCAATCCGGCGCCGCCTGCGGCCACCACTCCGCCCACCGCCGTGCCCAACGCGCTCAAGGAATCGGCACAGCCCGCGAACCTGGTCGTCGTCGCCGATACCGACCTGCTCACGGACGTGCTGTGGGTTCGCAACCAATCACTCTTTGGTCAGCGCTTTGCCACGGCGATGGCGAACAACGGCGATTTCGTCTTCAACGCCATCGACAATCTCACCGGCAACGGCGACCTGATCAGCATCCGGGGCCGCGCGAGTTTCGTGCGTCCGTTCGAGCGCGTGGACGCGCTGCGGCGGGACGCCGAGGATCGCTTCCGGGCCAAGGAACAGGAGCTGCAACAGCAGTTGCGCGACACCGAGCAGAAGCTCGTCGAGCTCCAGTCGCGACGCAGTGACAAGTCCTCGCTGATCCTGACGCCCGACCAGGAGAAAGAGCTCACCCGCTTCCAGGATGAGAAGGTGCGCATCCGCAGGGACCTGCGCGAGGTGCGCCACGGCCTCGACCAGGACATCGAACACCTGGGCACGGTGCTCAAGATCCTCAACATTGCGCTGGTGCCGGTGCTGCTCCTGGTTGCAGCCCTCCTCGCGTATGTATGGCGCCGCAGCCGGCGCACGCCGAAGTCCTCCTCAGGTTCACGATGAGCTCGCGCCGCCTCGTCGTCCTGCTGCTGCTCGGTCTCGTCGTCATCGCCGGCGCCATCTGGCTCAGCCTGCAGAGGAGCCTGCCGCGCGACACGATGATTGCGCGCCACGTGCTGCCGGACCTGGCGGGCGCGCTCAACGACGTGACCGAGGTCAGGATCGTGAAAGCGGGTGACAAGAACGCGGTCACCCTCAAGCGTGGCAGCGCGGACTGGGCGGTGGCGGAACGAGCCGACTACCCGGCGGATTCATCCAAGGTGCGCAAGCTCCTCATCGACCTGTCACAGCTGGAAACCGTCGAGGAGAAGACCTCGGATCCGAAGCGCTACGGACAGCTCGGCGTCGAGGACGTCAAAGACCCCAAGGCGACTGGCGCGCGCCTCGAGATCGCGGGCCTGAAGCAACTGCAGCAGGTCATTGTCGGCAAGACGTCCGGGATGCATTCCGCGTTCGTGCGCGTGCCCGGCCAGGCGCAGAGCTATCTCGCCAGCCCCCAGATCAGCGTCGACGCCGAGCCGGCCAACTGGCTCGACCGGGGCCTCCTCGACATCGCCGCGACGCGCATTCAGGAAGCGCGCGTCCGACCGACGTCAGGTCCTGCGTACACGGCCAAGCGCGACACGCGCGAGCAGACCGACTTCACGGTGCCTGATCTACCCAGGGGCCGCGCCCTGAGCAGCCCCACGGCCGCCAATTCGCTTTCATCGGCGCTCGCCGGCTTTACGTTTGACGACGTGCGCAAGCTCGCTGCCGACGAAGACTGGAGCAAGGACACGAAGAACACCGCGCAAACCGACTTCCGGCTCTTCGATGGCACGAGCATCACGATCCAGGGCCGCAGCGTCGACGACAAGCGCTGGGTGCGCGTCATTCCCGGATTCGACGAGGCGTTGAATCAGAAATTCGCGGTCGCTGCTGCGCCAGCCAAGCCCGACGCAAGCGCCGCGACGTCCACACCAGCCCCCGACGCGACATCTGCAACACCCGGCGCTGCGACTCCGCCTGCGAAACCCGCAGCGCCGCCCGCAAAGACCCCGGCGGAGATTCGCACCGAGACTGAAGCTCTCGCGAAGCGCGTCAGCGGCTGGGTCTACGAAATTCCGACTTACAAGTACGACACGCTGTTCCGGCCGATCGAGCAGATTCTGCAGCCGCTCCCCGCCAAGCCCGTGAAGCCAGCAAAGCCAACCAAGAAGCCCTGATGCGCTGCGCGCCGAGCGATTTCACCTCCGCCGGACTCTTTCGCCGACTCGCCGCCCTCTTCTACGACCTGCTGCTGATCGTCGCGGTGCTCATGACCGTGACCTGGCTTCTGCTGCCACTCACGCGCGGCGAGGCGATTACGCCAGAGTCGGTCGGTGCGTTCGAATACCTCTATCGCGCTCTCCTCGTCGGCCTGGTCATCTTCTATTTCGGCTTCAGCTGGACACGCGCGGGGGAGACGGTCGGCATGCTCGCGTGGAAGATCCGCGTCGTGCGTCACGACGGCACTCTCCTGCGCTGGCGTGATGTGCTGCTGAGACTCGCAGCCGCGACGTTGTCCTGGCTGCCCGCAGGGCTCGGCTACTTCTGGATGCTCTGCGACCGCGAGCACCTGACCTGGCACGACCGCCTGAGCCGCACGCGGATCGTCCGCGTGAGATAGGAGCAGTCGCGGCGTGGCCACTGGGTGACAAACCTGTCGGCGGCGCCGGATCACGACCACTGACGGCAGTCATCGAGAATGTATCCCCGCAAACACAGGTGACCGGCGCCGCCGAGCAGGTGTCACCCAGTGTCCATCCGCTCCTGCACGTGAACCTGTGAAGGGAATGATGCGGCGAAGCGCCTGAGAGCCTGTGGGCTGGCGGCGGACGCCGCTAAGAGCCAAGCAGCCCGCGCACTGCGCGGAAGAAGGCAGGACGCTTGGGTCGTTGGCTGGGGGTGTGCCCTGGGAGTTTGTGGCGAAGGCCCTCTGTACGGTCGACAAGCGCTCAGACCAGATTCACTTCAGGTTCGATAAGAGATCGTCGTCTGAGCGCCGACCGGACTGAGGGTCCGCGCGCGACCTTGAGCGTTC
>DATBIF010000134.1:0-2533 GCA_036557045.1 Steroidobacteraceae bacterium | reverse complement strand
CCCGGTCCACCTGGTTCATTGCCCGGCTCTGTATCAGCGGCCGGGAATCTACACCGGCGGGGCGGACGAGCACCTGCGCTTCCTGCTCCTCACGCGCGCTGCGATCGAGAGTTGCCAGCGGATGGGCTTTGCACCGCAGATCTTTCACTGCAACGACTGGCACACCGCCTTCGCGCCGCTCTACCTGCGCTCCATCTACGGCTGGGACAGGCTGTTCGCGTCGACGCGCACCGTGCTCACCATTCACAACGTCGGCTACCAGGGAATCTTCGGCGCCACGGCGGTCGGCGATCTCGGGCTCGGCGACGCGCAACACCTGCTGCACCAGGACGATCTGCGCGCCGGGCGCATCAACTCGCTGCGCCACGGCGTCATGTATGCGGACGTCATCACCACGGTCAGCCCGACCTACGCGCGCGAGATCTGCACCGATCAGTACGGCATGGGATTGCAGACCGACCTGCGCGCTCGCGGCACTGCGGTGCTCGGTATTCTCAACGGCGTCGACTACACCGAATGGAACCCGGCCACCGACCCGAACCTGCCGCACCACTACGGCCCCGAGGATCTCAGCGGCAAGACACGAATGAAGCAGTTCCTGGTGCGCACGCTCAAGCTCGAGCCCGGCCGGCGCGTGCCGCTCCTCGGTATGGTGACGCGCATGACGGTGCAGAAGGGAATCGACCTGTTGTTCGAATCGCTGCCGCGTGCGCTCGCGAACCGGAACCTGCGCCTCGTGGTCCTCGGGAGCGGCGAACCGCGCTACGAGGAGTTCTTCGCGACCCTGCAGCGTGCGCACCGCGGCAAGGTGGTCTTTCACCGCGGCTACAGCGAGAAGCTGGCGCACCTGATCGAGGCGGCGAGCGATATCTTCATGATGCCTTCGCTCTACGAGCCCTGCGGCCTCAACCAGATGTACAGTCTCAAGTACGGCACGGTGCCGATCGTGCGGCGGACGGGCGGGCTCGCCGATTCCGTTCAGCTCTACGATCCGGACACCGGCGCGGGCGACGGCATCGTGTTCAATGAGTACAACCCCGAGGCCGTCAGCTGGGCGATCAACACTGCAACCGACCTGTATCAGAATCGGGCAGTCTGGACACGCATCATGCTCAACGGAATGGCGCAGGACTTTTCCTGGGAGAAACAGGGCGCCCGCTACGTTGAGCTCTACACGCGACTGGTGGGCGCATGAACGTCATCTTCATCGAGCCGGCTTTCCCGCATAACCAGCGCGAGTTCGTGCGCGGCCTGCAGTCGGTCGGTGCACGCGTCATCGGCATCGGTGAGCGGCCGATCGGCTATCTCGACGGCGAGCTGCGTCATTGGCTCGCGGACTACGAGCAGGTGTCGTCGGTCGTGCACGAGCCCTCGCTGCTCGAGGCGGTGCGTCGGGTTCAAAAACGCGTGTGGGTCGACCGCCTCGAAGCCACGGTCGAAGCACACATCATGCCGACCGCGAAGGTGCGTGAGGCCACCGGGATTCCGGGGACCAGCGTGCAGACTGCGTGGCTGTGTCGCGACAAGCCCTCGATGAAGGAGACGCTGCGTGCCGCCGGCGTGCCGTGCGCGCAATCGGCGAGCGTCGAGTCGCCACGGGCCGCGCGCGAATTCGCCGCGCGCGTCGGCTACCCGCTCATCTTCAAGCCGCGCGCCGGCGCCGGCGCCTCGGGAACCACCAAGGTCTCCGACGACGCGGAGCTCGAGCGCGCGATCGGTGAGTTCGGCATCGATCGCGGGCAGTCGGTCGCGGTCGAGGAATTCATCGAGGGCCATGAGGGATTTCTGGACACGATCTGCATCCGCGGAGAAGTCGTGCACGAGTTCATCAGCCACTACTATCCGAACGTGCTCGAAGCGATGCGCGAGCGCTGGATCTCGCCGCAGATCGTGTCGACCAATCGCATCGAAGCGCCGGGTTACAGCGAGGTGAAGCTGCTCGCCCGCAAGGTGATCAAGGCGCTCGGCATCGGCAGCTCCGCCACTCACATGGAGTGGTTCTTCGGATCGAAGGGACTGAAGTTCTCGGAGATCGGGTGCCGCCCGCCGGGCGTGGGCCAATGGGACGTCTACAACGCGGGGAACGACTTCGACATCTACCGCGAGTGGGCGATGGCGCTCGTGCACGGACGCATCGACAAGCGCCCGTCGCGCCGCTACGCCTGCGGCATGATCGCGCTGCGCCCGGATCGTGACGGCCGGATTTCAGGGTACGAGGGAGTGGATCGCATCGGTCGCGAGTTCGGCGAATGCATCGTCGCCGCGCACCTGCCCAACCCGGGAACGCCGACACAGCCGGTCGAGGCGGGCTACATGGCGAATGCCTGGATGCGCGTGCGCCATCCCGACTACGACACCCTGCGCTACATTATGAATACCATCGGCGAGACGATCCGCGTTCACGCGCAATAGAGCAGTCGCGGCTGGCCATTGGCTGACAATCCCGCCAGACGGCGTCGGATCACGACAGCTGAAGGCAGAGATTGAGAATGTATCCCCGCGAACACAGGGGCCGACGCCGTCGGCAGGAGTC
>DATBIF010000133.1:0-10573 GCA_036557045.1 Steroidobacteraceae bacterium | reverse complement strand
CGATTTCACCAGGCGAGCAGCGTCTGGAACCACGAGCATCACCACGGCCAATTCCTGCAGACGAGCATCACTCGGCCCGCCTGTGAGAACTGGGAGGACGACGGCGGCATCATTCCGCAGCACTTTCTCGGCACGCTCGTTGAGTCGAGCTGGCACCTGGCCGGCGGCCGCGGACTCAACGCAGCGGTCGGCGGCGGCCTCGCGCCGCTCCTCACGCACAAGGGCCTGGAGCCTTTCGACGTAGCCCGTCCCGACGCAAGCAAGCACCAGCTCGGCTTCCAGGGCCGCCTCACCTTCCTGCCGGACGAACTCGGCGAGACTGCCGCGGGAATCCTCGCGGCACACAACGAGATCAATTGGGAGGACCAGCCGCCGCCTCAGTTCGCAGCGGTCACGCATGTCGACCAGACCGTGGTCGGCGTGTTCGGGCATTGGATGAGCGAGCCGTGGATGCTGTCGGCAGTCGCGTACTACGTCAAAGCCGACATGGTTGGCGCCAGCGCCGCTCAAGGCAAGGATCATTTCGTCACGGGCTATGCGCAGGCGGAATACGAGGTGCACCACGAGGTGACGCTCTTTGCGCGCTACGAGGACACCTCGAACGCGGACGATGTGCCCTATCTCACCCTGTTCCCGGATTTCGTCAGCCAGCGCGCGGCAATCGGCGTGCGCTGGGCGATCGCGCGCCGGCATGCGCTCACCCTGGAGATTGCCGACTCGCAGACCACCTCCGATCACTTCGAAGAGTATCGACTGCAGTGGAGCGCCGCGCTGTTCTGAGCACTCTGCGACTGGGACTGATCGTCCTCAGTCTGACACTGGCGGCGGCCCTGCGGGCCGACGAGCGCCAGATCGTGCTCGTGGTAAACACTAACAGCCCGGTGCTCGAGCTCAACCCGATCGAAATCCGCAAGCTCTTCCTCGGGCTGCCCGTACAGCGTGACAATCGCCCGCTGGTGCCGGTGAGGAACAGCAGCGACCGCCAGCTCGAACAGGTCTTCCTGCAGGACGTCGTCGCGATGTCGCAGTCCGCATACGACCGCCGCATCCTCGCGCATACGCTGCAACATGGCAGTCCACGCCCGCTCGATTTGCAGTCGCGCGACCAGGTCCTCGCCAAGCTGTATTCGGATCGATTCGCCGTGAGCTACGTCTGGATCGATGATGCGGCGGGCAATCCACGCCTGCGTGTATTGCGAGTGATATGGTCAGAGTAACCAACCGGCTGTGGTTCCGGCTTACCTCCGTGGTGCTGGTGATCCACGCAGTGCTGCTGCCGCTGCTCTTCTTCGGGTTGCTCCTCATTGTCCAGCACAGCCACGCCGACATCTTCGTCGACCAGGTGCGGACCTATGGGCGCCTGCTGGCCGATGAGCTGGAGCTGGGTGATGCGCTGACGACGCCGGAGCGTACTGTCGCGCTCCTCGACAGCATCATCCTCAGCGGCCAGGGAATGTTTGCCGAGGTGCAGGCTGGAAACGAACCGCCACTGCGCAGTACGCTGGTTGCGCCCGAATTCGGCAAGTATCCCGGCGATAATTTCGAGTTTGGCGACCGCGGTGATCGCACCTACTTTTTCTCGGTGCCAATCCCGCGCAAGGATGGGCAGGTCATCCTGCGACTTGGATTCGACGAGTCGGCGGTCTGGGATCAGATCCACGACGCCCGCAATCGCATCCTGCTGGCCCTCATAGTATTCACGGTCGTATCGGTCGGGCTCGCAATCTGGCTCGCGACGCGCATCGCGCAACCGATGATCCGACTGCAGAACGCGGCCCGCAGCATTGCCACCGGCCATTTCGATGCACACCTCGAAGCTGGCAGCGGAATCCAGGAAGTGCAGCAGCTTACTCAACACCTGGAATCGATGCGCAGCGAGCTGGTCGGAATCAATGAGCGGCTGAGTCTCGAGATCATGGAGCGAGCCGCCGCCGAGGCCCAACGCCGCTCGCTGGAAGAGCGCCTGCGGCACAGCGAGCGCATCGCGACAGTCGGCACCCTCGCTGGCGGCATCGCGCACGAGTTCAACAACATCATGACCCCCATCCTCCTATACGCGCAGGCGGCGCTGGACGACGTCCCGGAAACCAGCGCGCCGGCCGATGACCTGCATCGCGTCATCGCGGCGGCGCACCGGGCGCGTACGCTCGTGAACCGGGTGCTGACGTTCAGTCGAGACATCCAGTCCGGACCGACTGTGCCAGTCAACGTTGCGGCCGTGGTCGAGGAAGTCGTGGCGCTATTGCGGGCGATCGCACCGCCGAACATCGAGATCGTCAGCCGAATAGGCAGCCCACTTGCGACTATTCCCGGCGACGCCAGCCTCGTGCACCAGCTGGTGATGAACCTTTGCACGAATGCTTCTCAGGCCATGCGTGCGAGCGGTGGCCGCATGACTGTGACACTGGCTCAGCGCTCTGAACGCAGTGACGAGCGCGTGCCGACGGGTGAGTACGTGGTCCTCGAAGTGGCCGATACGGGCCATGGCATGGACGCCAAGACGTTGTCGCGCATATTTGAGCCTTTCTTCACAACGCGCGATGTCGGCGAGGGAACCGGCCTCGGTCTCTCGGTGGTGCACGGAATTGCGAGTAGCATGGGAGCTGTCGTGGTTGCGGACAGCCAGCCCGGAAGAGGTGCAACATTCCGGGTGTACTTCGCCATGGCTGCTCGCGCCGAAACCGGTGCCGACCTGGCGACAGACAGCATCGAACGGCCTGCGGGCGAGGCGGCCCAGTAAACAGGGCTGTGCGATGATTTGCAGTGGGAGGGAAGAGTGACGCGATCGGTATTGATCATCGATGATGAGGCCGAGGTGGGACACGCCCTGCGGCGGGTGTTGGAACGCGCGGGCTACGGTGTCACCACAGTCACGAGCAGTGCGGAAGGCCTGGCAGCGTTCGCCGCCAATCCGGTGGATATCGTGATCACTGACATCATCATGCCCAAGAGCCATGGGATCGACGTGATCAAAGCCATCCGCGCCAAGGGCACGCCCACGCGCATCGTGGCGATATCTGGCGGCGGCAACTTCGGCCCGGTCAACTATCAACCCGAGGCCATTACGACGACCGCCTATCTCGCTGCTGCAAAGGAGGCTGGTGCCGACGAGGCACTTACGAAGCCATTCGACAAGGCAGATCTGCTCGCTCTACTCAAGCGGCTCTTCCCCACGTGAGCAGCGCAGCAGTGGCACCGAATCTCAGCGCCGCTGTTTTCCCGACAGGTACAAGAACCACAGGACAGCGGCCATTAAGGCCACATACGTCCCGACTAGTATCCACGCGATCATGATCGCTCCTGCGAGCGTTCTCAGATTGGTTCCAAGGCTAGCCCGGGTGCCTTGCGTCGACCATCGAGCGAACAACTCATGCAACTCCGTCCAACACCTACCGTAAAGGTAGGGTTTGCCCGTATCGCGTCAGGATCCCGACGCACTAATCTCTAATCATGTGTGCAGCCCATCAGCGCCATCTCCTGCGCCGGCGGCGCGAATTGGGGGTGGCCGCAGGCCCGCGACCCGATGCCTAGGCAGACAAAGATTCTCATCGTCGATACCGACAGCATCATGCGTGACGGTGTCGCCGCCTTGCTAAGGGATGAAGACTGCGAAGTTGTCGGCGCGACATCGAGCGGCGCAGAGGCCGTGCGTCAAACGGGGCTGCATGCTCCCGACATCGTGATCATCGACTTGTCCCTGGCGACGCCGAGCGATCCTGACACCATTGCACAGCTGAAACGGCAACGACCGGGCGTGCGCGTGCTGGTGCTCACGTTTCTCCGCGAAGAGCGACTCATCGATGCGGCGCTGCGCGCCGGCGCCGACGGTTACATGCTCAAGAGCGACACGCGGCCAGAGCTTGTCACCGCGATCCGCAGCATCGCGCAAGGCAAGGGTTACATCAGCCCTTCGATCTACGACCGCGTCATCAACGGATATCTCAAGGCGCAGCCGGGCACTCCACGACGACGCGCATCCGGTGCGCTGTCGGAGCGCGAGCGGCAGGTCGTGCGACTGATCGCCGAAGGGTATCGCACGCGTGAGATCGCCCAGCAACTCGCGCTCAGCCACAAGACGATCGAGAAACATCGCACCAACCTGATGCGCAAGCTGGGCTTGAAGACGGCGCCGGCGGTTGCGGCGTACGCGATCGCCCACGGCTATCTGGACCGGTAGCGACTCGGGGCCAACCCACTCCAGCGTTGTAAACCGCGCCGACAACCCGCGCCTCGTTCGAGCGTGCCCGGACGTTGCGGATGTTGACAGCCGCAAGTGCCACACGCGCCTGCGAAAATGCCGGCGCGATCGCGCAGGACGCCCAGCCGACCGAGATGCTATGTTGAATCGGCACTGCGGGTTTTACCTCATGCCGCGGCATGTGTGACGTCGACTTTCTTTACTACTTGCGCGCCATGCAGACAGCGCGATTTTCCTAGCCGTCTGTAATTGTTCGAAGTCCGCGCCTGCGGCACGAAACATGCTGATATTCAGCAGGCAAACGCAGCAGAGCGAGCAGTAATGCTAGCCATCTTTTTGGCTTTATCGGTGCCAAACAGCGAGTGCGATGCGCGCGCGACCGCACCGGGGAGTTTGAGTGATGACAAGAGCATCGTTTCTACCAGTGATTGGCGGGTTGCTCATCCTGGCGACCAGTTCCAGCTACGCAATACCCGTCCAAGTTGATTTCAGTTTCGATCTCTCCGGCATACCCGCCGCCTCGGGGAGCTTCACCTACGACAGCGCTCTGCAAGGTGGAGTCATTTCGTACGGTGATCTCTCGGCATTCGACCTGGTCCTGCCGACCGCAAGTTTCGGCTTGCCGTTCGTAACGTCCGGGCCTTTTGCGTTCAGCTACATGGCGTTCGACACCAGTTCGGCAGCCTTTCTGCCGAATGTCGCTGATTCGGGGATTCTCGAGGCGGTAGCGGCCGGAGCGAACGGGCTTGAGGGCTTCCTCCTCTTTTCCGACCTGTTCAGCGACAGTGGCTACGCACTATCAGTCGCTGACGACGCGATATCAGCGTGGGACCACTCTTCGGTAAACGTGAGAGTCACGGCCGTGCCCGAACCTCCCATGCTCAGCCTACTGGTGCTGGGACTCTCCTTGATCGGATTCGCGTGGCACCGGCGCAAGGCCGCCGTCAGCACCTGAGTCGTTGGCACCTGAGCGATCCTCGGCCACGTCGGCATGGTGTGGGATCGACGCATGCCATCGCGCACGGTGACCTGAAACGCCCAGCCGCCAGCACCCGGCGGTGCTGTTCGAGATCTATTCCTCGAGCTCAACCTCGTCGGCGACAAACACGCCGCCGACCAGCGCACCTTCCACGGACACGAGCTGCCCGCTCGCCTGCGCAAAGAATTCCGCCGCGGTGATGTCCCCGCCCGCCTCGAACTCCGTGCCTGCATCCGTCTGCACGATAACGCCCAGGATGGTGAAAGCGGGATCCGCCACGGTCTGCACGACTCCGCGCAACTCGATTCGAGTCTCTGGGTCATCGCGCTCCACGATCGCGGCCGCAAGCGAATTCGCGGCCGAACCGGCGCTGCCGCGCACTTCAACGTAATCGCCGACGCGCAGCTGTGCGAACCCGAAGGGACTCATGGGCTGGGACAGCTTGTCTTCGAAGCGCGTCAGCACGCTCGTCTGCACGACCACGCCCAGCGCCGTGAACGAGGAGTTCGGCGCGTCGATCGAGGTGATCGGCGCGGTGAGGCGGATCTCGGTGCCGCTGCGGAATGAGATCCTGTTCGCGGTCAGCACGCCGTTGTCGAAGGTCCCGTCCACCTCGACTTGCACGTTGAGGTTGAGATCGGCGGCAGTGCCGTTTTCGAAGGTCGTGTCGATGGCGGTCTGCACGCGTTGACCGTCCACATCGAAGTCGGAACTCGAGGCGAAGCGCGTCACCAGGCCCTCGATGTGCGCGGCAGCGCCATTGCCGGGCCGCTCCTCGTGGACGAGCTCCACGCTGGTCGCGATCAGGATGCCCGCGGCGTTGAATCTCGTTCCCTTGACCTCGACCTCCTGGCCGACCGCAGGCGCGCCGCCTGGCAGATCGTTCAATGCTGCCGCGCTGAAATCCACGGAGAGGGTGCCGATCTGAAGGATCTTGAACGTGTTGTCGACCGCGGTGATCGTGCCTGCGACCTGGTACTCGCCGCCGGGACCAACGACCTCGACGCGGGTCGCGCGAATATCGCCGGAGGCGTCGACGAAGCCGCTCACCTTGACTATGTCCTGGACCTGCAGGTCCGCGAGCGAATTCACACCGTCGAACGAGGTGCTGCCATCGACGTGCACGCTGCGCCCCATTGCAACAAAACTGTTGGCCGTCAGATCGATGGACGCGATCGGCCCTGTGAGTTCGTTGTCGACCGCAACCCGGATCGCGCTGCCGCTGCGGCCATCCGAATTGATCTGCCCGGCGATCGTCACCACCTGGCCGACGCGTAGTTGCGACTCGGTCGCGCTCTCGCCGTCGATGATGATCGTCGCGCCCGCGGTCGTGAACTCGATGCCGTTCACGAAGATGCTGCCGAAGCCCGTGATCGCGCCCTGCGCAAAGCCCGTACCCTCGATCCCGGCGAGATTGTTCGACCCGCCGCCACCGCAGGCCAGCAGGGCCAGCAGCAGCGCTGCAACCAGCGCGGCTCGCGCTCTGTCCATCGCGCTCATCTGGTTCTACCTCTCAGCAGTACGTCTTCAATGTGGTAAACGCCGGCCCCCAGACGAATCGCATTGTCCGCGCTCTCTGTTCCGGCCTGATGCTGCGTGAGCCAGTCATCGACACGCTCGAGGAACGCCTGCCCTTCGTTCTCGAGGAACTGGCGGAAAGCGGGCAGCGCACTGCGATTGACACGCAGGCTCAGCGCGCGACGCTCGAAGCGCGGCGTGTGAGTCTTGTCGCGCGTGAGGTTGTGCTCGAGGGTGGTTCCGACATCGTGCAACACGCTCGCCCACAGGCGCAGCTGCGCGGGTTCCATTTGCCGGGGCAGAAACACACGCGTGGCCGCGCGGATCCTGCCATCAGGCATGCGCTCGACGGCATCGCTGTTCTGCAATTCCTTGAGCAACGCGCCGGCGGGAATGTCACCGCTGTAACGCCTGGTGAGCTCCGAAAAACTGTTACCGATGCCGTCGATCTCGAGTGCACGCGGCTGCCCTCGCGCATCGATGAAATCGGGGTCCTGATGCCAGCCGGAGAGCACGCGCGAGGCTTTGCTCATGTATCCAGCCTGCGGCTGCGGATCGAACTCGAGCAGATCTCGCTGCCGTCGTACCTCGCGCCGAGTCATTCCCGTCAGGATCGCGACCCGCGAAATATTCGTTGGGCGGCCGCGGATGCCGAACTCAGTCGTCGCTACGTGCACGAAGGTGCGTCGCGCGACCTCGGAAAACTCCTTCCACGTGACGCCGCTCTTGAGCAGCAGGCGCGCGACCGGGACGAGCAGCGTCCGGCAGCTGGAAAGGATCAGGACTTTCAGCCCGGTCTCTTCCATATGTGGAACAAACTATTTCACACATGGCTCAAGTCAACCCTTTGGCGGTCGGTAAACGACGACACGGTCAGCGTGCCCCTGCGCTGCGCAGGCTGGATCTGCCGGTCCTTCAACGAGATACCAGACCTCACGGCTCGCTTCCGCGACCTGCTGTTTCTTGCTGGCAGTGCCAAAACAGGGCTCCAGTTGTGAGGCCGGAACGAGTAGCTGGCGCCCGCTGGCGCCGTTGAGCCAGCGAGCCGCGTCGTAGGATTCCGCGGGCCCTTCGCGCCAGCGGCTGTGTCCGAAGTTGATGCTGGGTCGCTCGAGATTGAGGAGGAACTGTTCCTTGTACGCGAGCAGCCCGAGCTCGCGCGCCGGGTCTGCCTGCCGCTCGAGCTCGGCAACGAATCCGCGCGCCGAGCGCGTCGCATCGATCTGCGGAATGATCGCAAAGCTGCCGACGATCCAGAGCAGGCCCAGCGCCCAGGCGCTCGCGATCACGCCGCGGCCGGCTCCGCACGCGAGATACGCGATGGCGGCTGCAACCGCGTAGATGACCAGAGGCGCGAGATACTTCAGCCCGGAGTCTGCGCGCAGCTCCGCCGCCCGCTCCGGGGCGATCCACTGCAAGTACACGAACGCTCCCGCGGCCAGCGCGATCAGGAGCAACGCGAACACGGAGCCGAGCCGCTGCACGTCCGGTCGCTGCCACAATCCGCGCAGCCACTCGCCCGATGCGACGGCCACGGCCGGAAGCGCGGGAAGAATATAGAGTCCGCGTTTGCCCGGGCTTGCGCTGAAAAACGCCAGTACCAGCACGACCCATCCCAGCAGCAGCAGGACACGTATATCTCGCTCGCGAAACTGTTTCGTCCAGCGCGGCACGAGCCAGGGCAGCAGCAGCACCAGCGGCAGCCACATCGGCAGGATCACGGTGAGGTAGTAGTAGAACGGCTGCTGGTGATGCCATGACGAGGCGTAACGCGTGACCGTCTGATGAAACAGGATCTCATCTCGATACGCCCGCAGCGCCGGATCATCGCTCGCCGCCACTGCGATCAGCATCGGCACCAGCCACAGCGCGATTGCGGCGAGGAAAGCGAGCGGAGCCCAACTCCAGCGCACGGCGTTGGCCGTGAGGGGCGGCACGGGCCACTTGCGCCAGCGCGCGAACGCGTAGGGCAGAAACACCAGGAACGGCAGGAACCCAACGCCCTTGGTGATCACGCCAAGGCCGGCCGCGAATCCACCGAGCGCGTACCAGTGCCAACCGCTCCTGAGCAGGAGCTGGCGCAGGAACGCATATAAGGAGAGTGTCACCCAGAAGCAGAGCGTCGCATCGATCTGGGCCGAGCGCGCCTGCAAGGTGAATTGCACCGTGAACAGCAGGATCAGCGCCGCCCGCAAGCCTGCTTCCCGGTTCCACAGGCGCCGACCGAGGTCGTAGACCAGCAGGGTCGTTCCCAGCGACGCGAGGAGCGAGGGCAGCAGGAAGCTCAGCCGCAGCGAGCCCGTGAGCAGATAGAAGGCCGCGATCAGCCAGAAGAACAGCGGCGGTTTGTCGGGATAGAGATCGCCGCCCGCACGCGGGAAGAGCCAGTTGCCGCTCGCCACCATGTCGCGCGCGATCAGCGCGAAGCGCGGCTCATCGGCGGGCCACGGATGCCGCAGCCCGATGCCGGTGGCGATCAACAGCAATCCCAGTCCGACGATCAGGAGCAGATCGCGTCGCACTTGCGCGGCAGCGACATCCGGTGGCGGCGAAGGCTGCATTGCGTTGCCGGGGCTTCAGCCCTCGGTCACCTTGAGCCCCGCGCGATAGCGCGCCCTGAGCCACATCACGCCGAACAGATCCACGATGCCGACCCAGAGGCGATTGTGCAGGCCGTACTTCGACTTGCCGCGCGTGCGCGGCCGGTGGTTCACGGGGATCGATACCACGCGGCTGCCCGCGCGCATGAACAGCGCCGGCAGAAACCGATGCATGTGATCGAAGGCCGGCAGCGAAAGAAACGTGTCGCGATGAAAGATCTTGATGCCACAGCCGGTATCCGGCGTGCCGTCGCCGAGGAGTTTGCTGCGCACGCCATTCGCGATTCGCGAGGAGAGGCGCCGCAGCCAGGTGTCGCGTCGAGTGATGCGGTTGCCCATGATGAGGAGCACGTCCGCGTTCGCCGCCTCGCGCCGCGCATCGAGGAACTTCGGCAGATCCGCGGGATCGTTCTGTCCGTCGCCGTCGAGCGTCGCCACCCACGGCGCGCGCGCCGCGGCCACGCCCGAGCGCACGGCGGCGCTCTGGCCGCTGCGAAACGAATGGCGCAGCAGCCGCAGGTTCGGAAGCTCGCGCTCGCGCAGGCGCCGGGCGATCTCGGCCGTCGCATCCGTGCTGCCGTCATCGACGTAGATGATCTCGAAGGGCACACGCCCGCGCAGCGCGGCGTCGATCTCGCGCGCCAGCGGCTCGACGTTCTCTGCTTCGTTGCAGACGGGGATGACGACCGAGACTTCAGGTTGCATGCCCGATGCTGTACCGGCCTCGTTCATTGTTAGGCCGCGTAGTATACCGGTATGCTCACGCGATGGATTGCGCGACGCCGGATGTGAAGCCGCCCGGCCGCGATCGCGGCCACGATCAGCACGGCCACTCGCATGCTCACCCCGATGACGGCACGCGCCTCATGTGGGCGCTGGTTCTCACGGGCGGTTTCGCCGTTGTCGAGATCGTGGGTGGATTCCTCGCGCATTCGCTGACCCTCCTGGCCGATGCCGGCCACATGTTGACGGATGCCGCCTCGCTCGCCCTCGCGTGGGTGGCCCTGCGGTTCGCTTCGCTACCCTCGGATCGACGCCGCACCTACGGCTATCAGCGGCTGCAGGTCCTGGCCGCCTTCGTCAACAGCATGCTGCTCCTCCTGGCGACGGCCTGGATCGTGTACGAAGCGATCCTGCGGCTGAGTAGTCCGACCATGGTCGCGGGCCCGCTGATGCTGGGGGTGGCGGGCGGCGGTTTCCTCGTCAACGTCGTGGCCCTGGTGCTCCTCAAGCGCGGCGATGCCGAGAACATGAACCTGCGAGCGGCTCTCCTGCACG
>DATBIF010000132.1:0-2636 GCA_036557045.1 Steroidobacteraceae bacterium | reverse complement strand
ATGTTGTTGCGATGAGTTTCCGCGGTCTTGACGGTGATGCCGAGCCGGCGCGCGACTTCCTTGTTGGTGCGCCCCTCGGCCAGGAGTTGCACGATCTCACGCTCGCGCGGCGACAAGGTCACTCCGATACCCGCGGCCGCGGCGCCCGTGCCCAGGTAACCCTTGAGGATCATGCGCGCCACTTTCGAAGTGAAATACGGTTTGCCGTCGAGTAGCGCCTGGATCGCGGCAACCAGCTCATGCCCGGCGTCGGACTTGAGCAGGTAGCCGAGAGCACCGGCATCGAGGACCTCGCGAACGACCTGTTCGGAGTCGTGCGCGGTGAGTATCAGGACGCGGGTATTCGGCGCCTGGGCAACGATGCGGCGGGTCGCCTCAAGGCCGTTCTGTTCCGGCATCGCCAGATCGAGCACCGCGACATCGGGTTGGTGCTGGACGGCCAGCTCCACTGCGGCTCGTCCGTTGTTCGCTTCCGCCACGACGCGCCAGCCGTCGACCTCGGTCACCACTGCGCACAGGCCACGTCGCACCAGCTCGTGATCGTCGGCGATGAGGATCGTTGCCTTCTTCACGCGGGTGCTGCCGACATGGCGGGCACGGACGCGATGATGGATGTGCCACCCGAGTCGGACTCGATCGTCAGATTGCCCCCGAGCTGGCGCAGTCGCTCGCGCATGCCCGCGATGCCGACGCCGGCCTGCGTCGCAAAGGGAATCCCGGGCGCGGGCAACCCCCGTCCGAAATCGCGCACCTCGACGCAAACGCGTTCGGGGTCCATGGTGAGGCGCACACGCGCCTTGCGGCTGCCGGAATGCTTCTGGATATTGGAGAGCGCTTCCTGCACCACGCGGAACAGCGACAGCTCCTGGTCGGGCGGCAGTCGCACGCGGGTCGCCGGCAGCTCGAGTTGCACCGGGATATTGCTGCGCGCGGTGAAGCCATCCACCAGCCAGCGCAACGCAGTCGGAAGGCCGAGCTCGTCGAGCAGGGGCGGATGCAGGAGATAGGACGCCGTGCGAATCTCCTGCGAGCACTGGCGCGCGAGCTGCGCGCATTCGTTGAGCAGGCGGGTGACTTTCGGGTCGAGCGACCCCGCGGCGGCAAGCGCGCGGTCGAGGGTGACTTCCAGCGCCGCGAGCACCTGGCCGGTCGAGTCATGGAGCTCGCGCCCGATGCGTCGCCGCTCTTCGTCCTGCAGCTGCATCAGCTTGCCCGCGAGGATGCGGATGTCGACCGCGGCGCGCGCGCTTTCCGCGTTCGCAAACGCATGTCCGACCTGGTCGGCCAGGCCACTGGCGAACGCGATCTCGTCCGGCTCCCAGGCGCGTCCGCGCGCATGCTGTTCCAGGCACATGACGCCGATCAGCTCACCCGAGAGGCGCACTGGAGAGTCGAGCAGGGCGCCGACGTCAAAGGGCACGAGGTAATCGTCACGCAGTGATCGGGTGCGCGGATCCGTGTGCGTATCGCTCACCGGAACAGCGCGATCGGTGCTGAGCGCCGCAAAGTAATCGGGGTAGAGGTCCGCCGCCAGGTCCGTGTCATGGCGATGCGTTCGCGTGCCTGCGTCGTAGCGATCCAGGCAGCGCAGCGTGCTGCGGTCTTCGTCGAACAGCCAGACGCTCGCGCTGTCGACGCGCAGCGTGCGCGTCGCGTTCTCCGTGATCAGGCGCAGCCCGGCGATGAAGTCGCCCGAGGCCAGCAGGGGGTCGGTGGCCAGGCGCAGCAGCACGGCAGATTGCTCCTGCAGGCGCAGCGCGAGGGCCTTGTCGCGGTCGGCGCGTTCACGGCGGGCCGTCACATCCTGCAACATCGTCTGCACTGCCGGGCGCCCGCCGAAGTCGACGCGCACACCGGCGGCTTCCACCCACACGAGCGAACCGTCCTGGCGGATCACCTGTATCTCGATCGGAGGCGCCGGCTCGCCGCGCAGGAGAATGCCGCGCGTGCGCTCCTCCAGCAGGGCCACGTTGTCGGGGTGCGCGAAGGACAGTATCGGGCGGTCGATGACTTCTTCGAGGGCATTCGCGCCGACGAGTCGCACGGCGGCGGGGTTCGCGAACAGGCAGTACTGGCCATCGTGAACGAGGATGGCCTGCGGTAGCGCATTGACCAGCGCGCGATAGCGCTGCTCACTCTCACGGAGCGCGGCATCGATACCAAGCTCGCCTGACGAGGGTGATCGTGGTGCGTCCATACGATCCAGATCCCGACAGATTCCGCGTCATTCTTGGTCCAGCCGCGCGCAAAAGTCCATAAAGCGTGCAGTCGGCGGCAGTCGCGGCTGGCCATTGGCTGACAATCCCGCCAGACGGCGTCGGATCACGACAGCTGAAGGCAGAGATTGAGAATGTATCCGCGCGAACACAGGGGCCGACGCCGTCGGCAGGAGTCAGCCAATGTCCACCCGCTCCTGCACGTGAACTGTGAAGAGAGTTATGCGGCGAAGCGCCTGAGAGTCTGTGAGCTGGCGGCGGACGCAAAAGCTAACCAGCGCAGTGCGCGCAAGCTGCCATTAGGTTCTTAAGGCAGGACGCTTGGGTCGTTGGCTGGGGGTGCCCTTGGGCTCCTGTGTGAAATTCCCTCTGTCCGGGCGACCAGCACTCAGACCGGATTCATTTCAGGTCAGCTAACAG
>DATBIF010000131.1:0-4692 GCA_036557045.1 Steroidobacteraceae bacterium | reverse complement strand
CCTTCAACCTGCGCCAGCCCTGTCGCTACGACGTCGTCATCGATCGCCTCACGCACTGGTACCACGTGAGCCGCGAGTGGATCAAAAAGGCCATCGTTCTCGACGACCTCTATGTCTTCAACAATCCGTGGTCGATCCAGGCCAACGAGAAGCACGCGACCTACTGCGCCATGATGCGGCTCGGCCTCGCGATCCCCGAGACCTGGATGGTCCCGCCGAAGGCTTATGACAAGTCCGCGGACCTCGAGGCGACGCTGCAGCGTTACGCGAAACTCTTCGACATCGGCGCGATCGGCAAGCAGATCGGTTACCCGCTCTTCATGAAGCCCTACGATGGCGGCGGCTGGGTAGGCGTCACCAAGATCGACAACGAAGCGGACCTGCGCGCCGCGTATGAAGCGAGCGGCACCAAGATCATGCATCTGCAGGCGGGCGTGATCCCGTACGACCGGTTCGTGCGCTGCGTCGGGCTCGGCCCGCAAACGCGTGTCGTGAACTACGATCCCTCGGCGCCACTTCACGATCGTTACCGGATGGATCGCGACTTCCTCGCGGGCGACGAGCAGCACAAGCTCCAGGACATCACGCTCACCATCAACGCCTTCTTCGGCTGGGATTTCAACTCGTGCGAAGCACTGTTGAAGGGCGGCGAGTGGTACCCGATTGACTTCGCCAACGCCTGCCCGGACTCGCAGGTCACCTCGCTCCACTATCACTTTCCCTGGCTCATCAAGGCGAACCTGCGCTGGTCGATCTTCTGCGCGACGACGAAGCGCGCGGTGCACAGGAATCTCGACTGGGAACCGTACTTCAGGATCGCCGCGAAAGACCTGTCACCGCACGAGAAGCTGCGTGGCTATGCGCTGCTGGCGCGCGAGCACTTCGCCAGCGATGCGTTCCGTGAATTCTGCGCACAGCATCTCGCGCACCTCGATGAGGTCGCATACGAGTTCTTCGGCACCGCCGCGGCGCGCGAGGCCGTGCGCAAGAAGGTGACGGCCCTGTACCCGCCGCACGAGATCGACCAGTTCACGGAGCTGTTCTTCAATCGCATCCAGGAATGGCGCAAGATGGAAGGCAAGGCGGCGCTCGCCGTCTGATGAGAACAAGAAGTGGAAAAGAAGAACTGGAGCTGGAAGACGCAGCGCCTGCCCGAGCCGGCGCGCGTCGTGCGCTGGGGCCACTTCGGCACCCCGGTGCTCCTCTTCCCCACCGCGGGTGGCGACTACGAGGAGGTCGAACGCTTTCACCTGGTGCGCGTCCTCGGCGATCTCATCGATGCCGGACGCATCAAGGTCTATTCGGTCGACAGCGTCGCGGGCAAGACCTGGCTGCAGGGCACGCATTCAGCCGAATACTGCTCGCGTGTCCAGAACCTCTTCGACGCCTACATCTACAACGAGGTGGTGGCGCTGATTCGCGAGGATTGCGGCACCAAGGACATCGAAGTGATCGCGGCCGGCGCTTCCATCGGCGCGTTCAACGCGGTCGCGAGCATCTGCCGGCATCCGGATGTCTTCAGGCTCGCGGTCGCCATGAGCGGCACCTATGATCTGTCGAAGTATCTCGACGGCAAGTTCAACCAGGACTTCTATTTCTCTTCGCCCCTGCACTACCTTCCCGGCCTCGAAGACGGGCCGCAGCTCGCGCAACTGCGCCAGCGCTTCATCGTGATTCCGACCGGCGAAGGCGACTACGAGGATCCCGGCGAATCCTGGCGCATCGCGCATGTGCTCGGCTCGAAAGGCGTGCCGAACCGCGTGGACCTCTGGGGTCGCGATCGGCACCACAACTGGGTGACCTGGCGCGAGATGCTGCCGAAGTACCTGGGGGAACTCGTCTGACTTGCCCGCGATTCGTCGGGCGCCATGGTCCGGTGCTCGCGCTGAAAGATGCCTAACGTCCTCGTTCTCGCCATCGCTCAGGTACTGACCGGTTCGGCGCTGACCGTGGTGACGATCTTCGGGGGCCTCGTCGCCGCGCAGATTGCGCCGCCGTCGTTCGCGACGCTTCCCTTCTCGATCGCCATCGTGGCATTGGCTCTGACTTCGGTGCCGGCCGCGCTCCTCATGCGCCGCATCGGACGCCGTTACGGCTTCATGCTGGGCGCACTCGTCGGCGCATGCGGCGGGCTGATCTGCTGCACCGGTGTCATCCTGCAGAAGTTCGCAGTCTTCTGTGTTGGCGCGCTGTTCCTCGGCAGCTGCGTCGCCTTCACGCAGCAGTACCGGTTCGCCGCCGCCGAGAGCGTGCCGCCCGAACGCGCCAGCCGCGCGATCTCGGGCGTGCTGATCGGCGCCCTGGGTGCAGCGATCGTCGGGCCGCAGCTCGCACTCGCGGGCCGATCGTGGATCACGGGCCACGAGTACGCCGGCTCGTTCGTGGTGATCAGCATCCTGACGACTCTCGCCGCGCTGGTGCTGACACGTCTCAAGCCGACTGCGCAGTTTGCTCTCGCGCCGCTGGCCAACGAGTCGCAGCCGAACCCGCTGCAGACATCGGCGTTCCGCATCGCCGTGTTCGCGAGTGCGGGTGCCTCGGCGGTGATGACTTTCATCATGACGGCCGCGCCCATCAGCATGCACCTCGTCGATCATCACAGCATCGAGGCGGCGACGCTCGTGATCCAGAGTCACGTGCTGGGCATGTATGCGCCCTCGCTCGTGACCGGGCCTGTCGTCCAGCGCCTCGGCGAGCGCCGCGTGATCGCGATGGGGAGCGTCATTCTCGCCGCGTGCACGCTGATCAGCCTGCTCGGCCACCAGGTGATGCACTACTGGTGGGGACTCGTCCTGCTCGGCGCCGGCTGGAACCTGTGCTTCGTGGCCGGCACCACCCTGCTCACGCATACGCTGCGTGCGGGCAATCGTCATCGCGGTGAGGCAATCAACGATTTCGCGGTGTTCGGCTCGCAGGCCTGCGGGTCATTGCTCGCCGGGGCGGTGGTGCGGCAGATCGGCTGGTCGAATCTCAACCTGCTGACGCTTCCCATACTGGCCGCCATCGCACTGGCTTCGCGGCGGCTGCGCGCGCGCTAGCTCGCGACTCCGGCCGCTCAGCCGGCGTACAGGCGCAACTTCTCGCCCACCTCGTCCGCCATCTTCACGGTCTCGGCGAGATCCGGGTGGCGCAGCATGATGAAGCCATCCGAGACGAGGGTCTGGCGCCAGTTGCGGCGCGGCGCGCCCACCGGCAACAGCGTGTTCCACACGATCGCCGGCCCGAAGCGGCGATACAGGTCCTCCACTCCATCGATCGCGCGGATGCGGCCGGCCCCCTGCGCGCGCTTGTAGATCGTCGCGACGTTGTAGCGCCGCTCGATCTGCGTGTCGAACCGACCACGCGCGACGGCATTCGCCCACTCGCGGAACACGTCGAAGTCGCAGGCGAAATTCATCTGGTCGACCTGGTGGGCACCGGGCGGCCGCGCGCCGATCTCGCCGAACACGACTTCGCCGTTCGCCTTGCGATACCACTCCATGTGCGTGAAGCCGCTCTGGAAGCCGAGTGCACCAATCACTTCGTGCCCCATGCGCACACCGCCCGCGAGATCGGCCTGGTCGACATCGCGCAAGGCGATCACCTGCGGGCTGATCCATTCGTTGGAGCGCGCAATGAGCGGACGCGGCCGGTACCAGGCGATGTTGTAGTAGGCGATGCGGCCTGCGATCGTCACCGTGTCGAAGGTGAATTCCTCGCCGTCGACGAACTCCTCCACGCTCACCATCGGCACGTGGCGCAGCCGCCCGAGCGCATCGCGCAGCTCGTCCGGATCGTCGACGCGATAGGTGTCCGCCGAACCCGCGCCGGCGATCGGCTTGAGAATCAGTGGAAAGCCGATGCGCTCGGCCGCTTCCCAGCACTGCGCGACGCTGTTCGCCGCCACGTGGCGCGGCGTGCGAACGCCGGCGCGATCCAGCACCTGCTTCATGCGCTCCTTGTCTCGGAACGGCACCGTCTGCTCGACGTTGAGACCGGGAATGCCGAGCGCTTCGCGCAGCTGCGCCGCCAGCACCATGCCGGGCTCCCACAGGCACTCGATGCGATCGAGCGCTCGTCCGCGCAGCCAGCCGCGCAGCTCGCCGGCGACGCTGGCTTCATCCCACAGTGAGCGCACGTGCAAGTACCCGGTGAGGGACTTGCGCACCAGGTCCGGGAGTGAGCCCGGCGGTTGATCGCCCACCCCGAGCACGGTCGCGCCGACCTCAGCCAGCCCGCGCGTGAATTGCGGCATGTCCGCGGGGTAACCGGGTGAAATCAGCAGGACGTTCACTGCGTGGAGCTCAGCCTGTTTTTTTGCCCAGTCTCGGTGCGAAGACCGGGCGACGCCGCGCCATTGCTCTTTGACCGCAGTCTAGTCTTGTTAGACTCATCGCGCATGCCCGCGCCACTCCTCAGGATCTGCTTCGTCGCTTCCGAGGTCGCGCCGCTCGCCAAGACCGGCGGGCTGGCGGATGTGTCGAGCGCGCTGCCCCGCTACCTGCATGCGCAGGGCCACGAGGTTCGGCTGTTCCTGCCATTCTATTCGAGCATCGACACCTCCGGCCTCGAGCTCGCGCCTCTCGATTCGGTGCGAGACGTGCCGATGCAGATGGGAACGCGCCGCTTCACGTTCTCGATCGTCATGGCGCGGCTCGCCGGATCAACGCTCCCGATCCACCTGGTTCATTGCCCCGCTCTCTATCAGCGGCC
>DATBIF010000130.1:0-1664 GCA_036557045.1 Steroidobacteraceae bacterium | reverse complement strand
ACGCGCCCGCCATGGCAGTAGTGATCGCGCCCATGCCACCCATCACGTGACCGACGAATCCTTGCTTCGCCTGCTCGCCGCCGCCGAGCAGGTGAAACAGGAGGCCGAAGAGCGTGCCGGGATCGTACGGACCGCCGTGCTTGCCGTAGAGACTGTTGGCGAGCACCAGCGACTTGAGGTGCGGCGACTCGAGCGAGCGATCGAGGAATTCCCCGAGGCTGCCACTCGCGAAGGACACCAGGTCCGCGATCTCGCGCCCGCGCAAGCCGCGAAACTTGAGCGCAAATCGCAGCCGTTCGGCAAGGCCTGCAAGGCCCTCGCGCTGCAAGTCGGGGGGCGCCTGCATGAAGAGCGGCTCGAGATGCCGCGCAAGCGCGCTCAGACGCTCTTCGAGCGACAGGAATCGCGCGCAATCCTGCGGCGCGAAGCGCTGCAGGAACCTCTGCATCCGCTCCCGCCCGCTCCACCACGAGAGCACGGTGCCATCGGGCGTAACTGCCTGTACTGTCGGCTCGGCCGCGAGCATGCGCAGTCCCTGCCGGTCGAGCTCGAGATCGCGAATGATCTCCGGGCGCAGCATGCTCGCCATGTACGAGGCCGTGGAAACGCGGCAGCCCGGAGCCGCGACGGGATCGATCTCCTCGGTCACGCAGCAACCGCCGAGAATCTCGCGGCGCTCGAGCACCAGCGTCTCGAGCCCGGCGCGCGCCAGGTAGAACGCGGCGACCAGGCCATTGTGCCCGCCGCCGATCACGATGATGTCGTACTGCCTGCGGGTCACGACGCGCCCTGTCTCAGCCCATCTGAGTCAGGTCGCCGAGATGCTTTTCGAGATAGCGTCGGATGTCGAGGCTTGGGTCTTCCATGGGCGCATAGAACGCGCCGCGAAAGCCGCGCGAGCCCATTCCCCGCTGCACGCTTTCACAGATCTGCCAGTCCTGCCGATTCACGACGTCCCAGAAATCGACCACATCGCTCGGGTCGAACTCCGGGCGCGTCACCTCTGAGCCGTGGAACAGGAACTCGCAGGAGATGCGCGTGCAGTCAGGGCCCTGCGGCCAGAGCGTGAAGGCCGCAACGTGCTCGGCTGCAACGCTCAGGAGCAGGTTCGGATAGCAGACCTCGCCTTTGTGGTGCGTCTTTTCCTTGTCGGAAAGACCCGGGAACGGTGCGCGTGTCGAAGTGCCGCTCAGCGTGAAGGTCCAGGCACCCGGGCGGTGCGGGATGCCGTCGTCCCAGTCGAGTCCAGCGCCGCCACGCTCGCGAAACGCGGGCACCAGTGCGCACAGCTCCGGATGCACCGGCCCGCAGTGGTAGCACTCGTTGTAGTTCTCCATCAGGACTTTCCAGTTGGCGCGCACGTCGTAGACCAGCTGAGCGCCGCGCCTGAGATCCTGGAGCGGATAGCGCACGAGCCGGCGCACCGGATCGGCGAGCTGCTCGAGCAGTGGGGCAGGAGCTCCCCGCGTGAGATTGAGAAAGACGAAGCCACCCCAGGTATCGAGGTGAACGGGCGATAGCGAGAAGTTCTCCCGGGGACACGCTTCATCGAAGCGCATGAAGGGCGCTGCGCGCAATGTGCCGTCGAGGTTGTAGCTCCAGGCGTGATAAGGGCAAGTCACCGCACCACTGACTCGTCCGGAGTTCACGGCGTCAGGGAGCGC
>DATBIF010000129.1:0-5312 GCA_036557045.1 Steroidobacteraceae bacterium | reverse complement strand
GCCGAGCGTCGCGGACGACGAACGTTGGCGCCACTGGTGGGCGCGGAGCCTGCGGCTCTCCGCGAGTCCGGGCGCCGGCGCGGCACTTTATCGGATGAACATCGAGATCGATGTCCGGCGCGCTGAAAGGCGTTGCAGGCGATTGGCGCCTGTTCGCTGTGCAGACCCAGGGAGGTGAACATGCTGAAGAGATCAGGCTGCGCGCTGGTGGTTCTGGCTTCACTTGCAGCAAGTCACCAGGCACTCGCCCAGTGCAAGCCGGTCGAAGAGCGCACGGGCGAACTCGGCTGTTGGATCATGTCGAACAACAGTGTCGGAGAGCTTCGACCGCAGCCGGTCTATTGGCACCTGGATACGTATGCCACGCGCGCGGACGCCGAGGCTGCGCAGGGGCCGCGCAGCACTGTTCTCAAGTCGCTCGGGAAGATCTGGCTGCTCACGATCGAGGTGGCCGAGTGGCGGCCAAGTGGCGGCACGCGCGTGGCCACGATCGGTCCACTGCCCGTCAAGCAGAGCGCGAAGTACTCTGCGCAATACATGGAAGCGATCTTCACGCCGGGGATGACGTCGGCCGTTCACCGGCATTCAGGACCGGAAGCGTGGTACACCGCGGCAGGTGAGACCTGCCTGGAAACGCCTGAGGGCAAATTCGTCGGCCGTCCTGGTGCGCCTCCCGTCATCGTGCCCGAGGGTCCGCCGATGCATCTCACGGCGACCGGCACCGAGACGAGGCGTGCGCTGGTGCTCATCCTGCATGACTCGACGCAGCCGGCGACGATGTCTGCGCACGACTGGAAACCCAAGGGCCTGTGCAAGGTCCCGTGACGTCAATCAACGTACCTTGGAGACTGCACGCATGAGCCAATCGCCTGTCCGTTGGATACTGCCGCTCGTGTCTCTCATAGCCCTGCTGACCTCATGCGATTCCCACAAGGGCGCCGCTCAGGACAGCGTGGCGATAATGGCTGCCGAACGCGCATGGGCCGCTGCGGCACGCGCTCAAGACCTCGAGCGCAGCGTTTCTTTCATGGCCGACGACGCGACGATGTTTCCACCAGGCAGCGCGGCCGTCGTTGGGAAGGCGGCGATTCGTGAATACATGGCGGCCGGCTTTGCGACGCGAGGTTTCAGCGTGACCTGGGAACCGGAGGCAGTGGTCGTGGCCGACAACGGCGGCCTCGCATACACGCGCTCCAAGAGCCAATACACGGTTCCGGGTCCCGATGGGAAGATCATGACGATCTACGCGAAGGGCGTGGCGATCTGGCGCAAGGATGCAGGCGGTCAGTGGCACTGCGTGGTCGACATCTGGAATGACGCGCCAGCGACCGACGCCAGTGCGCATAGCTGATCGAGTGTGAATCCATTGACGGCTGTGTCCCGCAGGATTCTCGATGCCATCGGCAACACGCCGCTGGTCGAGCTGACTCGCATCGTGCCGCCTGACTCCGCGCGCATCGTGGTGAAACTCGAGTCCTCCAATCCGACGGGCAGCATGAAGGACCGCGTCGCGAAGGCGATGATCCAGGCCGCGGTTGCCGATGGGCGGCTGCGTCCCGGTGGCACCATAGTGGAGTACACGGGTGGCTCGACCGGGATCTCGCTTGGCTTGATCGCGGCGGCACTCGGCTTCAAGGCACACTTCGTGTCCTCGGACGCGTTCAGCGACGAGAAACTCGACACGATGCGGGCCTACGGCGCCGAGCTCACCCTCATCCGGAGTGAGCAGCGCAGGATCACGCCGCAATTGATCAAGGCGATGATGGTGAAAGCCGCAGAGCTCAGCCGTCAGCCGGGGCACTGGCTGTGCAACCAGATCAACAACGCCGACGGCGAAGCGGGCTATCACGCGATGGGCGAGGAAATGTGGTCGCAGGCGGGAGGTCGCGTGGATGGATTCGTCCAGTCAGTCGGTTCTGCGCATTCAATTCATGGCGCCGCGCACGCGCTGCGCCGTCATAATCCTCGCCTGCACGTCGTGGCGGTCGAACCCGCGGAGTCGCCGGTGCTGGCGGGCAAGCCTGCTGGCGCGCACAAGATCGAGGGCATCGGCATCGGCTTCGTCCCGGCACTCTGGCGGCGCGAGGAAGTGAGCGAGATGGATGCGGTGAGCACCGATGAGTCGAATGCGATGGCGCGGCGCCTGGCACGCGAAGAAGCGATCTTCGGCGGCACTTCGAGTGGCGCGAATGTGGTGGCCGCGCTGCGTCTCGCACAGCGACTGGGGAAGGGTGCCACCGTCGGCACGATCATCGTCGATTCCGGACTTCGCTACCTGAGCACCGAGCTGCTCAAGGCTCGCAGCAGCAATTGATACCGTCGCGCAGCGGCACCGCGCGAAGTACGATAGCGCCAAACAAGCCCGAGGGCGCACCTCATGCGACGCGACTCCGCTGCTTTCGCCATCCTCGTCGGCGGTCTCATCGCCGGTACGCTCGATCTCACCTACGCGATCGTCTTCTCCTGGTTCCACGGCCATGCGCCGATCAGCATCATGCAATCGGTGGCGAGTGGACTGCTCGGGAACGCGGCCTTCGACGGCGGCACGGCGACGGCCGCTCTCGGGGTGCTCTCGCACTACTTCATCATGTTCTGCGCGGCCGCGATCTTCTACTTCGCGAGCGCTCGGTTCGGGTTCCTGACGCGCCGGCCAATCGTCTCCGGCATGATCTTCGGACTCTGCATGTACCTGGTGATGACCTTCGTCGTGCTGCCACTCTCGGCCTTTCCATTCCCGCAGAGATTCCCCATCGACCTGGTGGTGGCCAATCTCCTCGTGCACATGTTCCTGGTCGGCGTTCCGATCTCACTCGCCTGCAAGCGCGCCAGGAGCTAGCCATGCTGGCCACAGTCAATTGGCTCGCGGTCGCAGTCGCGGCGCTCGGCACCTTCCTCATCGGCGGCCCGTGGTACACGCTGTTCAGAAAACCCTGGCAGCGCGCCATGGGGATGAGCGAATCCGGGCGCGGTCATCCGCTGCGGGTGTTCGGTCTCGCGTACGTCTTCAGTTTCATTGCGGCGGGGTGCCTGGCGGCGTTGCTCGGCCCGGAGGCCACCGCCAGCTCCGGGCTCGTGCTCGGCGCGACCCTCGGAGCCTGCCTGGTCGCCGCCAGCTTCGGAATCAATTACCTGTTTGCCAATCGAAACCTGGTGGCCCTGCTGATCGACGGCGGCTATCACATCGTGCAGTTCGCCGTGTTCGGCCTGGTGCTGGGCGCCTGGCACTGATCCATTCATCGAGGGACGCGCACATGATCATTCGATCCTGGAAGGCGAGAACCGCGCGCACCAAGTTCGAGACCTATGTGCGCCACTTCCGCGAGACCGTCGTCCCCGAGCTCGCGAACATTCCAGGTCACGTCGGCGCGTATCTCCTGCGCCGTAATGCGGGCGCACACGTCGATGTCCTGGTGCTCACACTGTGGGAATCGATGGAGGCAGTGGCGGTCTTCGCCGGCAAGCGCACCGGCAAGGCCGTGGTCAACCCGGCTGCGCAGGCACTGCTGGAATCCTTCGACACTACGGTCGAGCACTACGAGGTCGCCTTCAGCACTACGAGGAGCCCGATATGAGACCGTGTCGCGAATGCAAACGTGAGATCTCCGAGCAGGCGCTCAGCTGTCCGCAATGTGGCGCTCCTTACCCGGCCCGGGCCAACTGGGATGGCTGGGGATTCGAGTACAAGTCGCCGCTCGCCATCGGCGGTCTGCCGTTCCTGCACATCTCGTTCAAGTACCGCCCGAACCGCGCGCCGGTCGTGGCACGCGGCATCATCGCGATCGGCCAGTTTGGATGCGGCGTCATCTGCATCGCCCAGTTCGGGGTCGGCTTCGTGTGCGTGAGCCAGTTCGCGATCGCCGGCTTCGCGCTCGCGCAATTCGCGGCCGCGTACTCGCTGATTGCGCAATTCGGCCTCTATGTCGCCGAGGGACATGGTCAGATGGTCATCCCGCTGTCGCGACTCCTCGGAATGTCCTGAGCGGGGTGCGGCCAGGACGCAACGCGATGCTGAAGATCCGACAGATCGATCATGTCGTGCTGCGCGTCGTGGACGTGCAGGCGATGCTGGATTTCTATATCGGCGCGCTCGGCTGCGAGCTCGAGAAGGTGCAGGAGGACATCGGCCTCTACCAGGTTCGCGCCGGGAGCTCGCTGATCGACTTCGTTCCGGTCGACGGCCAGTTGGGGCGACAAGGCGGCGCGCCGCCCGGAGCTGAGGGACGCAATCTCGACCACCTGTGCCTGCGCCTGGAGGACTTCGACGCTGTGAGCGTGACCGCGGCGCTCAGGGCCAGGAACGTGGTCGTGGGCCCCGTCGAATCGCGCTACGGTGCAGAAGGCGAAGGTCCCTCGATCTATGTGCAGGATCCGGAGGGCAACGTGGTTGAATTGAGAGGCGCCGGGCGGAGGCCACCATGACGCGAGCGCAGCCGGGCCGCGGACTCGGCGCGCTGTCGCGCTGGAGCGTGGCCTTGCTGCTCACTGCGACGCTGAACGCGCACGCGGCGCCATCGCCCAGGAAAGTGACCTTCGAATCCGCGGGCGCGAAGCGCTCCTACTATCTCTTCATTCCGGAATCGCTCGCAGCGGATCAGCCCGCGCCGGTGATGCTGATGCTGCACGGCTCGTACGGCAGCGGGATCGACCTCGTCGGCAAGTGGACCGACATCGCGACTCGCGATGGCGTGATCCTGGTCGGGCCCAATTCACTCGATGACACCTTCTGGCAACTGCGTCCCGATGGTCCCGAGTTCATTCGCGACGTGATCGACGCCGTGGCGCGCCAGCATCCGATCGATCGGCGTCGCCTGTATCTTTTCGGACATTCGGGCGGCGCGGTCCACGCACTCACGCTCGGCATGCTCGAATCGGAGTACTTCGCTGCAGTGGCTATCTATGCCGGCGCCTGGCGCGAGAACAATGCCTACCAGGCGCTCACCGCGGCGCGCCGCAAGATCCCGGTCCTGCTCATGGTGGGCGATAAGGACCAGTTCTTTCCGATGAAGACCGTGCAACGCACCGAGTCGGCGATTCGCGACGCGGGGCACCCGGTATCCCTCACGGTCTTCAAGCGACACGGCCACTCGTACGAGGATCTCGCGCCGATCATCAATCGCACGACGTGGGAGTTCCTGAAAGTGATCGAACTGGACGTGACTCCACACTTTCAGTCGTACAGCTAGAGGAAAGCGGGCGCGCTGTGTACATTGCTCAATGGTCATTAGGGATGATGTCACAGAAATGTATAAACCCAATCAGCGATTACTCTTCTGGCTGACGAGCCTGCTGCTCGCCGGCTGCGGTGGTGGCGG
>DATBIF010000128.1:0-17072 GCA_036557045.1 Steroidobacteraceae bacterium | reverse complement strand
GCCGTAGTCGGTGAGGTTCTTGACCACACCCTTGACCACCGCGCCTTCCTGCAGGTTGTCGAGGAGCGCGTTGCGCTCCGCGCTGTATTCCTGCTCGACGACCGCGCGTCGGGACACGACCACGTTGTTGCGTTTCTGGTCGAGCTTGATGACCTTGAACTCGAGCGCCTTGCCTTCGAGGTAGCTCGGATCGCGCACCGGGCGCACATCGACGAGCGAGCCCGGCAGGAACGCGCGGACGTTCTCGATCTCAACCGTGAATCCGCCCTTGACGCGGCCGGTGATCACACCGGAGACGATTTCACTCGCTTCGAACGCCTTCTCGAGGCGGGTCCAGGTGCGGGCGCGCTTGGCTTTCTCGCGCGACAGGCGTGTTTCGCCCGAGCCGTCCTCGACCGTGTCGAGGGCAACTTCCACATCATCGCCAGCCTTGACCTCGATCTCGCCTTTCTCGGATCGGAATTGGTCGATGGAGATGACGGCCTCGGACTTGAGGCCTACGTTGACGATCACGAAATCCTGGCCGACTTCGACCACGTGACCCATCAGGATGGTGCCGGGCTTGATGCGCTGGCTGGCGATGCTCTGTTCGAAAAGCTGGGCAAAACTCTCGGTCATAAATTGGGTGAAAAGGTTCTCGCGAACCGTCCGGTATGGCCCTGCGGGCAATCCAGCCCGGCGAGGGGAATTTCAGTTACGAGACCCGCATCCTGCGAGTCCCACGTTTGAACTCCTCACAACTACAAAACCGCCTGCGAGAGCCCTTAACCGAACCGTTCTCGTGCCAGGCGCAGGACCTGCGCCACGACCTCTTCGACGTCTAGTCCGGTTGAGTCCAGAACGACCGCATCGGCGGCTGCCTTCAACGGCGCGACCTTTCGGCCGACGTCGCGGGCATCGCGCTCGGCGATCTCTCGCGAAAGGGCGGCAAGGCTAACATCAAGTCCCTTGTCTTTCAACTGCTTATGACGTCGGCGGGCCCGCTCCTCGGCGCTCGCGGTGAGGAAGATCTTGAGTCGGGCATCCGGAAAAACCACGGTCCCCATGTCGCGTCCGTCGGCCACGAGCCCCGGCGGCTCAGCGAAACGCTGTTGCCGGTTGAAGAGGGCCTGGCGTACGGATGGCATTGCGGCCACCCGCGAAGCGGCACTGCCGGCCGTTTCGCTGCGCAGATCCCGTGTGACGTCCGCACCCTCCAGGAAGACCTGCTCGGTGCCGTCGGGGCGAGTGCCGAACCGGATCCTCATCTGCCCGGCCAGGCGCGCGTGACCCGCCTCGTCATGGGGGTCCAGCCCCTGAGCGATCCCGTGCAGGGCGACCAGGCGATACAAAGCGCCGCTGTCGAGGAAGTGCCAGCCGAGAGCCTGCGCGACGGCCCGGCTGACCGTGCCCTTGCCGGAGCCGCTCGGCCCATCGATCGCGATGACCGGGACCTCTTCGCTCACGTTCTTCACACCTCGCGCACCTGGATATCAAGACCCGCACTGCGCGCGACCTCCGCGAAACCCGGGAACGAAGTGGCGACATTGGCGACGTCGGCAATCTCGATCGGCTGCGTCGCGCGTACGCTGGCCATGGCGAAGGCCATCGCGATCCGGTGATCGCCCTGACTGTCGATGCGCCCACCGCCGATCGGCCCGCCAACGATCCGCATGCCATCGGGACGCGCCTCCGCGCGCACCCCGAGGGTCTGCAGCCCGGCCGCCATCGCCGCGATGCGGTCGCTCTCCTTGACTCTCAATTCCTGCGCACCGGTGACCAGGGTCTCGCCTTGCGCGCACGCCGCTGCGACGAAGAGCACCGGAAACTCGTCGATGGCGCGGGGCACAAGCTCGGAGGGAATCGCGACCCCGCGCAGTTCTCGGCGCTCGATCTCCAGGTCAGCGACGGGTTCGGCGCCCGCGGAGCGTTCATTCAGGACGCGGATCTCAGCGCCCATGAGACGCAGCGCGTCGAGCAATCCGGTACGGGAAGGGTTGATGCCGACGTTGCGAAGCATGAACGGGCCCTCCGCGGCCAGGCAGCCGGCGATGATGAAGAATGCCGCCGACGAGAAATCGCCGGGGACGTCGACATGGCAGGCGCGCAAGCGTTCGGGAGGTTCGAGCTCGACATTCCTTCCTCGAACACGCAGCCGCACACCGAAGCTCTGCAGCATGCGCTCGCTGTGATCACGCGTGACTGCAGGTTCCGAAAGCGCCGTGACGCCGCGAGCGTACAGGCCCGCAAGGAGAATGGCGGACTTGACCTGAGCGCTCGCGACCGGCAGTTGGTAGCGAATCGCGCGCAGCTGCGCGCCGCCCGAGATGCGCACCGGCGGTCGCCCCGAAGTCGTCTCGATGCGCGCACCCATCTGCCGCAGAGGCATCGCGACTCGCTCCATCGGTCGGCGCATCAGTGACGCGTCGCCGATGAGCTCGGAGTCGAAGCGCTGGCCGGCGAGCAACCCTGTAAACAGTCGCAGCGCCGTGCCCGAGTTGCCCATGTCGAGGGGCGCACGCGGCCCACTCAGTCCATGCAGTCCGACACCCTCGATCACGACGCTCTGTGGCGCCGGCCGCGCCACGCGCACGCCCATGGCGCGCATCGCCGCGAGCGTCGCGAGGCAGTCTTCGCTTTCCAGGAAGCCGCCGATCGTCGAGCGACCCTCGGCGACGCCCGCGAGCATCAGCGCGCGGTGCGAGATCGACTTGTCACCGGGAACCGAGTGCGTCCCGCGCACGCCGGTGGCGGGCTGAACGCGAAACGCAAGTTGTCGCGGAGAACTGCCGGGGTGCGTCGCCGGGCCGCTCACTTTGCGTTCCGCAGAACTTCGCCCAGTGCTGCCACTGCCCTTCGAGTCTGCTCGAGCGTTCCCGTCGTGATGCGCAGGTGATTCGGCAATCCGTAATTCCCCACGGGCCGGGCAATCACGCCCCGGCGCAGCAGCCCCTCGAATACCGGGTCCGCGGGACGTTGGAGATCAACCAGGATGAAGTTGCCTGCCGACGGCAGCACGCCCAGGCCGAGCTTCGCGAGCCCTGCCCGCAGCTCCTCGAGCGCTGCACCGTTGAGCTCAACCGACTGGCGCAGGTGTTCCAGGTCTCCCAGCGCCGCACTGGCCGCCGCAAGCGCTACGGAATTCACGTTGAAGGGCTGTCGCAATCGATTGAGCGTCTCTGCGATCGCGGGCTGCGAAATCGCATAGCCGACGCGCAGCCCCGCGAGCCCATAGGCCTTCGAGAAGGTTCGCGTCACCACCAGGTTCGGCAGCCGGTCCAGCCATTGCGTCGCGTCCGGGCAATCGGCCCCGCGCGAATACTCGAAATAGGCCTCGTCAACGACGGCGATAGTTGCCGGCGGCAGCGCACGCAGAAACGTCAGCAGCTCTTGCGGTTCGATCCAGGTGCCTGTCGGGTTGTTGGGATTCGCGACGAAGATGAGGCGGGTGCGCGCGCTGAGCAAGCTGGTCATCGCGCCGAGATCGTGTCCGAGCGGCATCGCCGCATCCGGCGGCAGCGCTTTGGCCACGCGCGCCGACGCACCGGAAGCCTGCACGACGATCGGGTAGACCGCGAAACAGTATTCCGAGTAGATCGCCTCGGTCCCAGGCGTCAGAAACGCTTCGGCCAGCAGCACCAGCACATCGTTCGAGCCGTTGCCGAGCGTCAGGCACTCGGGCGCGATGCGGTGGTGTGCGGCCAGTTGTCGCTTCAGCTCGAACCCGCTGCCGTCCGGATACAAGCCGATGTCCTGCAACGCCTGCGACATCGCGGCGCGCGTTCGGGGACCGGGACCCAGCGGATTCTCGTTGGACGCCAGCTTGATGATGTCGTGCACGCCGTACTCGCGCTCGAGCTCGGCGATTGGCTTTCCCGGCACGTAGGGTTGCAGACCGCGCACCGGCGGGGCAACCAGGTCCTGGATGGACACGTCCTTCACAGTATCGCCTGCGGGTAGGAGCCGAGAACGCGAAACAGTGAAGCGCGCCGCTTGAGCTGCGCCAGGGCTTTCGACAGTTTGCGATCCTCCGCGTGTCCCTCGACGTCCAGGAAGAAGACATAGTCCCACTTGCGCCGCTGCGAGGGACGTGACTCGATGCGCGTCACGTTGATCGCCGCCTTCGCCAGCGGCTCGAGCAGCCGATACAAGGCACCCGGCGAATCCGTGTGTGCGGCTGACACGAGCAGCGTGGTCTTGTCCCTGCCGCTCGGCTGGAATGCCTTGCGACCGACCACCAGGAACCGCGTCGTGTTGTCGGGCCGATCCTCGATCTGCGCCACCAGCACCTTGAGATCGTAGACTTCCGCGGCCGCCTCGCCGGCGATGGCGGCCGTGCCTTTCTCGTCCCGTGCACGCCGCGCGCCTTCCGCGTTACTCGACACCGCGACGCGTTCCGCGTCGGGCAGGAACTCCGCCAGCCACGCGCGACACTGCGCAAGCGACTGCTGGTGTGAACACACGCGCTCGATCTCAGCCAGCGAATCCATCCGCCCCATCAGGTACTGGTGGATGCGCAACTCCACTTCTCCGCAGATCCGCGCGGGCGAAGCCAGAAAGCGATCCAGGGTGTTGTTCACGGTGCCCTCGGTCGAATTCTCGATCGGGACCACGCCGAAGTCGGCGACGCCCGCCTCGACCTCGTGAAACACCTCATCGATGGTCGCCAGCGGGAGCGCCCGCACCGAATGCCCGAAATGCTTGTGCACGGCCGCCTGGGTGAACGTCCCTTCGGGTCCGAGGAATCCCACCTTGAGCGGCTCTTCCTGCGCGAGACATGCCGACATGATCTCGCGGAACAGGCGCAGCACTTCCTCGTTGCGCAGCGGCCCCTGGTTGCGCTCGAGCGCCATGCGCAGCACCTGCGCCTCGCGTTCCGGCCGGTAGTAGTCGACCGTGTGACCGTCCCGGTGCTTCGAGATCCCCGCCTGGCGCGCCAGCCGCGCTCGCTCGCTGAGCAGTGCGTGAATCTGCGCATCGACGGTGTCGATGCTGCTGCGCAGCTCCTCGAGCTGCGGCGACTGTGCGGGCTTGGGTGCCTCCGTGCGCCCCGGCGACTGCTTGCGCTTCGAGGGCCTGCGCGCCATGGATCAGAGGATCCGCGCCGAGAGCACGCCGTCGATGCGCCGGATCTGTTGGAAAACCTCGGCGGGAATCGCGGCATCGGTGTCGATCAACGTGTAGGCGAGCTCGCCGCGCGACTTGTTGAGCAGGTCCGCGATGTTGAGGCCTGCCGTCGCCAGACAGGTGGAGATCTGGCCCACCATGTTGGGCACGTTGTCGTTGGCAATCGCGAGGCGCTGGCCGCCGTTGGTGCGCGGCAGGATGGCCTCGGGGAAATTGACCGAGTGGCGCACGTTCCCGTTCTCGAGGAAGTCACGCACCGTGTCCGCCACCATGATGGCGCAGTTCTCCTCTGCCTCGTCCGTGGAGGCGCCCAGGTGAGGCAGCGCGACGACGCGCGCATGATTGCGAATCGCGTTGCTCGGGAAGTCGCATACGTAGGACTGCAATCGTCCCTGGTCGAGCGCATCGATGACGGCGGCTTCGTCGACGATGGGCGCGCGCGCGAAGTTGAGTATCACCCCGCCCTTGCGCATCAGCCGCAGGCGCGCGGCGTTGACGAGGTGGCGCGTCGCATCGTTCAACGGAACGTGAACCGTGATCAGGTCGGAGCGCGCAAACAGGTCATCGAGGCTGACTGCCTGCTCCACACCCGAGGACAGCTGCCAGGCGCGCTGCACCGTGATCTGGGGATCGTAGCCGAGCGCCTTCATCCTGAGGCCGAGCGCCGCATTCGCCACCTCGACGCCGACCGCGCCCAGGCCGACGATACCCAGCGTGCGGCCGGGAAGCTCGAAGCCGACGAATTTCTTCTTGCCCTTCTCGACCGCTGCCTCGACGGCGTCGTCATCGCCCTGGAGCATGCGCACATAGTTCCAGGCCTGGCAGATGTTGCGCGCCGCCAGGAACATCCCGCCGATCACGAGCTCCTTCACCGCGTTGGCATTGGCCCCGGGTGAATTGAAGACCGGGATCCCGCGCTTGCTGAGCGCGGCCACCGGAATGTTGTTGACGCCCGCGCCGGCACGGCCGACCGCTTTCACGGACTCGGGGATGGTCATCTCGTGCATGTCCGCCGAGCGCAGCAGCACGGCATCCGGATGGCCGATCTCGGATGCGATCTCGTAACGCTCGCGCGGCAGCCGCTCCAGCCCGCGCAGGGAGATGTTGTTGAGCGTGAGAATCTTGAACCTCATGGAGCTGCGCGCCACATCGATTGCCGTGCTAGCCATTCTTCCTCGCAAAGTCCTGCATGAATTCCACCAGTGCGTTGACGCCGGCGAGCGTCATCGCGTTATAGAGACTCGCTCGCATCCCGCCCACCGACCGATGACCTTCGAGGTTCGTGAGCCCCGCGGCCTTCGCCTCGCTCAGAAACTGCTGGTCGAGCTCCGGGCGCGCCAGCGTGAAGGGCACATTCATCCACGAGCGGCACTCTTGCGCCACCGGGTTGCGGTAGAAACTCGATCCATCGATGGCGGCGTAGAGCTTCGCCGACTTGGCGCGATTCACCTCGGCCATGGCAGCGACGCCGCCCTGGCGCTTGAGCCACTGGAACACCAGGCCCGCGAAATACCAGCCAAACGTCGGCGGCGTGTTGAGCAATGAGCCCTCGTCCGCCATCGCCTTGTAATCGAACACGAGCGGTGTGTCCGCGCGCGCGCGGCCGATCAGATCGTCGCGCACGATGACCACCGTGATGCCCGAGGGCCCGATGTTCTTCTGGGCGCCCGCATAGATGAGTCCGAACTTCGACACGTCGATCGGCCGCGACAGCAGCGTCGAGGACATGTCGGCGACCAGCGGCGTGGCGCCAATTTCGGGCACGAAATGAAACTCGACGCCACCGATCGTTTCGTTCGGCGTGTAGTGCAGGTAGGCGGCACCCTCGCTCAGCTTCCAGCCGGCGACGGGAGGGATGGAGTTGTAGCCCGAATCCGCGGCGTCCGCTGCTACGTTGACCTTGCAGTAGCGGCGCGCGTCGCCCAGCGCCTTCTTGGACCAGCTGCCCGTGTTGACGTAGTCGACGACCGAGCTGTCGGTCGCGAGGTTCATGGGGATGGCCGAGAACTGCCCGGTGGCGCCGCCTTGCAGGAATAGCACCTTGTAGTTGCGCGGGATGGAGAGCAGGTCGCGAAGGTCCGCCTCGGCCTTCTCGGCAACCGCGACGAATGCCTTGCTGCGGTGGCTGATCTCCATCACGGACATCCCACCGCCCTGCCAGTCGAGCAACTCATCCCGAGCCTGTTCGAGCACTTCCAGAGGCAGCACCGCCGGCCCGGCGCTGAAATTGAAGACGCGCATGAAATTCCCGTGCTGAGCGCACTGAATCAAGGGGGCGCGGGGAGTGTATCAGGCAGGGTCCGGGGTTTCAGCGGGTAGGTCGCCGACCTCCACGTCAGCCGCCTCGCCATTGAGGATCTCGACGCGCTCCAGCCCGACCAGGCGCTCGCCCTCTTCCAGGCGGATGAGCCGCACGCCCTGAGTGTTGCGCCCGACGATGGAGATCTCCGCGACCGGGGTCCTGACGAGGGTACCGGTGGAGCTGATCAGCATGATCTCGTGCTCGCGCACCACGTGCAGCGCTCCGACCATCTGGCCATTGCGCTCGGTGGTCTGCAGGGCAATCACGCCCTGCCCGCCTCGCCCGTGCTGCGGGAATTCATCCACCGGCGTGAGCTTGCCGTAGCCGAACTCGGAGGCCGTCAGGATGAAGCCTGCATCGATCACGATGAGCGCGATCACCCGCTGAGCGAGCGCCAGCTTCACGCCGCGCACGCCGGCGGCCTCGCGACCCATGGGCCGGACTTCATCTTCACGAAAGCGGATGGCCTTGCCGCCACTCGTGCACAGCATGATTTCCCGCTGGCCGTCGGTGAGCGCGACGCCGACCAGCCGGTCCTCGGCCGCGAGGTCCACCGCGATGATGCCGGTGCTGCGCGGGCGCGAGAAGGAAGCGAGCGGCGTCTTCTTCACGGTGCCGAGCGCCGTCGCCATGAACACGTAGTGATGCTCGTCGTATTCGCGGATCGGCAATACCGCGTTGATGCGCTCGCCTTCCTGCAGCGGCAGCAGATTCACCATCGGCTTGCCACGCGCGCCGCGCCCCGCCTGGGGAAGCTCGTACACCTTGAGCCAGTACACCTTGCCGTGGCTCGAGAAGCACAGGAGCGTGTCGTGGGTGTTCGCGACGAACAGTTTGTCGATGAAATCCTCGTCCTTGACGCTGGTCGCCGCCTTGCCGCGTCCGCCACGGCGCTGCGCCTGATAGGCGGACACCGGCTGCGACTTGGCATATCCAGAATGCGACAGGGTCACGACTACTTCCTGCGGCTCGATCAGGTCTTCGATCGTGAGTTCCGACTGATCGTGGATGATCTCGGTGCGTCGCTTGTCGCCGTAGGTGTCGCGCATCTCGATCAGCTCGCCGCGAATCACCGCCAGCAGCCGCTCGGGACGCGCCAGGATGTCGCCGAGATCGCGGATCTGGCCGAGCAGCTCCTGGTAGTCCGCGGCGATCCTGTCCTGCTCGAGGCCGGTGAGGCGTTGCAGGCGCATGTCGAGGATCGCCTGCGCCTGCGCCTCAGAAAGCCGGTAACCGCCGCTCACGAGTCCGATGTCCGTCGCCAATCCCTCGGGGCGGGTACCCGTCCCTCCGGCGCGCTCGAGCATCTGCGGCACAGTGCCTGCGTTCCACGTGCGCGCCAGCAGGGCAGCGCGCGCTTCGGGCGGCGATGGCGAGCGCTTGATGGTCTCGATCACTGCGTCGATGTTGGCGAGCGCGACCGCCAGGCCCTCGAGGATATGGGCCCGCTCACGCGCCTTGCGCAGATCGAAGATCGTCCTGCGCGTCACGACCTGGCGCCGGTGCCTCACGAACGCTTCCAGCAGCTCCTTGAGCGACAGGAGCTTCGGCTGACCGTCGACCAGCGCCACCATGTTGATGCCGAACACCGTCTCCATCGGCGTCTGGGCATAGAGGTTGTTGAGCACGATGTCGGGCACTTCGCCCTTGCGCAGCTCGATCACGACGCGCATGCCGTCCTTGTCGGACTCGTCGCGCAAGCCATCATTGGCAATGCCGTCGAGGTGCTTTTCCTTGACCAGCTCGGCGATGCGCTCGATGAGGCGCGCCTTGTTCACCTGGTACGGGAGCTCCGTGATGACGATGGCGTGCCGGCCGCCACGCTCGAGGTCCTCGATATGGGTGCGCGCGCGCACTGACAGGCGACCGCGACCGGTCTTGTAACCGGCGACGATCTCCTGCGCGCCGTTGATGATTCCGGCCGTGGGGAAGTCGGGGCCCGGAACGTGCTGCATCAGCCCGGCGAGCGAAATCGCCGGGTCGTCGATCAGGGCGACGCAGGCGTTCACCACTTCGGTCAGGTTGTGCGGCGGGATGTTGGTGGCCATGCCGACCGCGATGCCGGTCTGACCGTTGATCAGAAGGTTCGGGATGCGCGTCGGCAACACCGCCGGCTCGCTCTCCGACTCGTCGTAGTTCGGGACGAAGTCGACCGTTTCCTTTTCGATGTCGGCGAGCAGCTCATGCGCGATGCGCGACATGCGCACTTCGGTGTAGCGCATGGCCGCGGGGAGGTCGCCGTCGACGGAGCCGAAATTGCCCTGCCCGTCCACCAGCACGTAGCGCATCGAGAAGCCCTGCGCCATGCGCACGATCGTGTCGTAAACGGCCGTGTCGCCGTGCGGGTGATACTTGCCGATCACGTCACCCACCACGCGCGCGGACTTCTTGTAGGCCTTGTTGTAGTCGTTGCCGAGCTCGCGCATCGCGTACAGCACGCGTCGGTGCACCGGCTTCAGGCCATCGCGCACATCGGGCAATGCACGCCCCACGATCACGCTCATCGCGTAATCGAGATAGGACCGGCGCATTTCGTCTTCGAGATTGACGGAAAGAATTTCGCGAGCGATGTCCGCCATTCAGGAGTCCGTTATTGAGCCCGAGCGCCGTGGAGCGTGAGTTTGCGAGCCGTTTCAGGCCGGGTGGAAAGCGCCAAATCTTATCACAGCGAGCACCTGCGCCGAACCCTCAGGAAGCTCTGCACAGGTTTGGTGGAGCGCGTTGCGCCGCCAGCGGCGCAGATGCCAGGCGCTGTGCGCAGCCGCTGCTCGAATCCAATGGCAAGCGATGCAGCGACGCAGCTGCCCGTTCGCGACGCAACCCATGCGAAACCACTGCAGAGCTTCCCTGGCGTGCGGGCCGAGGAGCGCGACCGCTATACTAGGCGCCTGAATCTGCCCGCCAGCTACGCATGGAATCCATCGATCTGCTCATCGACGCGCGCTGGGTGATCCCGGTCGAACCGGACACCGCGGTACTGGAAAATCACGCCGTAGCCGTGCGCGGCGGGCGCATCATCGCGCTGCTGCCCTGCGCCGAGGCGCGCTCCAGGTTCGCACCCCGGGAGCGCGTCCAGCGCCCGAACCACGTCGTCGTGCCCGGGCTCGTCAACGCGCACACGCACGGTCCCATGAGCCTGCTGCGCGGCATCGCCGATGATCTGCCTTTCGAGGCCTGGTTCGGAAAACGCATCTGGCCGCTCGAGCAGCGCTGGGTCGGTGCCGAGTTCGTTCGCGACGGGAGTGAGCTCGCGTACGCGGAGATGCTCCTGTCGGGTACCACCTGTCTCGCGGACTGGTATTTCTTCCCCGAAGAGAGCGCGCGGATCGCCGCGGAAATGCATGTGCGCGCGTGCATCGGCGCACCCATCGCCGACGCCCCCGCGCCCTGGGCGCGCGGAGCAGACGATTACCTGTCGCAGGGGCTCGCCCTGCATGATGCCTGGCGCGATCACCCCTTGATCAGCACCGCGCTCGGGCCTCATTCACCATACCTGGTGAGCGATGCGACTCTTGAGCGCATTCGCACCTACGCCGACCAACTCGACGCGATCGTGATGATCCACCTGCACGAGACGACCAACGAGATCGCGCAATCCCTGTCGGCCCACGGGGTGCGACCGATCGAGAGGCTCCGCCGCCTGGGGCTGCTCTCGCCGCGGCTGATCGCCGTGCACTTCGTCCAGGCAGCTCCCGAGGACATTGCCATGGCGGCCGAAGCGGCGATTTCGCTCGTTCACTGCCCCGAATCGAATCTCAAGCTCGGCAATGGCATTGCGCCGATCGCACCGATGCTGAGCGCCGGACTCAATATCGCGCTGGGTACCGACGGCGCTGCCAGCAACAATGATCTCGATCTGCTGGGCGAGACGCGCACGGCGGCGCTCCTCGCAAAAGGCAACAGCCGTGACCCCACGGTGCTCGATGCGGGGACCGCGCTGAGAATGGCGACGCTCAACGGAGCACGCGCCCTTGGACTCGAGAGCGAGACCGGATCGCTCGTGCCGGGAAAGTGGGCTGACCTCTGTTGCGTGAACCTCGATGCGCCGGCGACTCTGCCGGTCTATTCCCCGCTCTCACAGCTGGTCTACGCCGCGAGCCGCGACCAGGTGAGTGATGTGTGGGTCGCCGGCAAGCACCTGGTCCGCGATGGCCAGCTGACGCGGGTCGATCCCGAACGGCTGCGCCGGCACGCCGCGCGCTGGAGCGAGCGGATCGCGGCACTGATCGAGCGTGCCGCGTGAATCACGAGCCGATGCATGGCGCACGAAACGTCGACGCCGCCGAGATCGCCAAGTTCGAAGCCCTGGCGCAGCGCTGGTGGGATCCCGCCGGCGAGTTTCGTCCGCTCCACGAGCTCAACCCATTGCGGCTGGCGTTCATCAGAGAGCATGCAGAGCTTCGCAACGCGCACGTGCTCGATGTGGGTTGTGGCGGCGGAATCCTGGCGGAGGCGATGGCGCGCGAGGGTGCCACTGTTCTCGGCATCGACCTTGCGCAGGCTGCTTTGCAGGTAGCGGAGCTGCACGCCCTCGAGCACGGGGTAAAGCTGGAATATCGCCTGGCAGCGGCCGAAGAGCTGGCCGGCACGCATGCTGGACAGTTCGACATCATCACCTGCATGGAGATGCTGGAGCACGTTCCCGCGCCGGAACGGGTCCTGGACGCCCTCGCTACGCTATTGAAGCCCCGGGGGCACCTCTTTATCTCGACGATCAACCGCAACCTGAAGGCGTTCCTGCTGGCGATCGTCGGTGCCGAGTACGTTCTGGGTCTCCTGCCGCGTGGCACGCACGACTACGCGCGCTTCATCCGCCCTTCAGAGCTGGCGGGCTGGGCGCGACAGGCCGGACTTGCCCTCAACGAGATCACGGGAATCGAGTACAACCCGCTCACACGCCAATTCCTGCGTAGCGACGCTGCCACGGTGAACTATCTCGTCCACCTCACGCGCGCCGGCCAGTGATGTCAACCTCCTCAGTGGTCCATGGAGTGCTCCTCGATCTCGACGGGACACTCCTCGACACAGCGCCCGATATGGCTCATTCGCTGAACCTGCTGCTGGCGGAGCAGGATGAGGCGCCCCTTCCGTTCGCGCAGATTCGTCCCCACGTTTCGCACGGCGCCCTCGCCCTGGTGCGTCTCGGTTTCCCGCAGGCAGGCGAGGCACGCGTCGCGGAACTACGCGCCAGGATGCTGGAGCTGTACGCCGCAAATCTCGCCGCCGAGACCGCACTCTTCCCCGGCTTTGAAGAAGTCCTGCAGCAGCTCGAAGCACGCGGGCTGCGCTGGGGCGTCGTGACCAACAAGCCTGGATTCCTCACTGAACCGCTGCTGGGAGCACTGCATCTCGCCGAGCGCGCCGGCTGCATCGTGAGCGGCGACACGCTCCCGCAGCGCAAGCCTCATCCCGCGCCGCTCCTGCATGCGGCGCGACTGCTCGGTGTCGAGGCGACGGATTGTGTCTATGTTGGCGACGCGGAACGCGATGTGCGCGCCGCCCGCGCGGCCGGGATGCGCGCCATCATCGCCCTCTTTGGTTATCTCGGCGAACGCGATCAGCCTCATGGCTGGAATGCCGACGCGATGATCGAACAGCCCGCGGAACTGATCGGCTGGCTCAACGGCTCGGGCACGAATCCATGAGCGGCGGCGGCCTCTGGGCGTGGTTCCTGTTCGCCGGCGTGCTCGGCTTTGTCCTCGGCTGGCTGTTGATGGCCCTGCGCGCCGCACGCGCTCAGCAACAGCTGGGCCTGGATCTCGAGAATGCACGCGCTCGCCTCAAGGCCCAGGAGACGCTCGAACAGGAGCGCAATGTCACGCTCGAGCGCGCGCAGGAGCGGCTCAGCGTCGCCTTCGATGGCTTGGCCCGCGAGACTCTGCGCAGCAACAGCGAGTTGTTCCTCAGGCTCGCGCACGAGAACCTCGGCCAGCAACAGCTGCAGGCGACCCACGCTCTGAAAGAACGCGAGCAGGCCATCGAAGCCATGTTGAAGCCGATCCAGGAAGCGCTCGGCCGCACGCAGGCGCAGATGACGACGATCGAGAAGGATCGGCACGAGGCCTTCGGCGCCATGCGCCAGTACCTCGAGTCCGTGAACCAGAGCCAGTCAGCCTTGCAACGCGAAACGCGCAACCTGGTCAATGCGCTGCGCCGGCCGGAGGTCCGTGGTCAGTGGGGCGAGATGTCGCTGCGGCGCCTGGTCGAGCTCGCGGGAATGACACCCCACTGCGATTTCACCGAGCAGGTCCACACCACTGCCGAGGAAGGCGCCCTGCGTCCGGATCTCATTATTCATATGCCGGACGGGCGCGACCTGGTCGTGGACGTAAAGACACCGCTTGGCGCCTACCTGGAAGCGGTCGATGCCACATCAGACGAAGCGCGAGCTGGAGCGCTGCGGCGGCACGGACAACTGATGGCCGAGCGCGTGCGTGCGCTCGCCGCCAAGTCGTACTGGGCCCAGTTCGAGAAGAGCCCGGACTTTGTGATCCTGTTCGTGCCAGGCGATCAGTTCCTGGCCGCCGCTCTCAACGAGAATCCCGGCCTCCTCGACGATGCCATTCGCCAGAGCGTCATCCTCGCGACGCCCACCAGCTTCATCGCCATGCTCAAGGCGATCGCGTACGGCTGGCGGCAACTTGCGCTCGCGCAGAATGCGGAGACCATTCGCGATCTCGGCGAAGACCTGTACCGGCGATTGAGCGTGTTCGGCGCGCACCTCGGCAAGGTGGGCAAGAGCCTCGACGCGAGTGTCGAGGCCTACAACAGCGCGATCGGATCGCTCGAGCGGCAGGTGCTGCCGGCGGCGCGGCGCTTCACGGACCTGGGACTCAAGCCCGATCGCAACCTGGAGACGCTCGATCCGGTCGAGAAGCTCGCCAGAACCCCCAGCAGCGAGACGCCGGACATCGCGCCCGATGCCGGTACGTCCGATGAGCGCCATTGATCTGAAGGGCTTCGAGCCGGCGCCGGACGAGCTGCGCAATCGCGTGATCCTGGTCACGGGTGCAGGCGATGGAATCGGCCGGGCGGTCGCGCTCGCGCTGGCAGAGCACGGCGCGACCGTGGTGCTGAGCGGGCGCACCGTACGCAAGCTGGAGGCCGTGCACGATGCCATTCTCGCGGCCAAGGGTCCGCAGCCGAGCATCGCGCCGCTCAACCTGGAACGCGCGCTCGCCAACGACTATGACGCGCTCGCCGCGGCGCTCGAGACGAACTACGGAAGGCTGGATGGGCTGCTGCACAACGCGGCCATCCTCGGGCAACTGAGCCCGATCGATCATTACGACGTGCCCACCTGGGTACGGGTCATGCACGTGAACGTGACCGCCGCCTTCGCGCTCACGCAGGTATGCCTGCCGCTGCTGCGAAAATCCGCCGACGCCAGCGTGCTCTTCACCTCGAGCAGCGTGGGCCGGCGCGGTCGTGCGCTCTGGGGTGCCTATGCGGCGTCGAAATTCGCGGTCGAGGGGCTCGCGCAGGTTCTCGCCGACGAGACCGCGTCGACCACCATCCGTGTGAACTCCATCAACCCGGTGCGCGCGCGCACCGCGATGCGCCTCGAGGCCTATCCGGCCGAAGATCGCAGCGCATTACCGGAGCCCGCGACGCTCGTTCGACCTTATCTGTACCTGCTCGGACCCGCGAGCCGCGGAATTTCTGGGCAAAGTTTCGACTGTTTCTGAGTTTCGCCCTGCGAGAATCCCGCAACCTGTGGACCAATTCACGGGCACGACACCGCTTCCGACGTAGATTCGCCAGCGAGGCACCCTGAAGCCAGACCGTCAGACAACCAGGAACTCATCTCGTGGCACGGACAGCCAGCCTTGCGATCAACACCCGGCGACCCAGCCTTCACCGCAGGTCGCAATCCCCTGACTCAGTCGCGCGCGCCGGCAACGCCGGAATGCATTCGCGCTCCGAATCCGGCCCGCCGGCCACCAAGTTTCATGGAGGAAACCATGCTGCTCATTGCGCGACGCATCGGTGAATCGATCCAGATCGGCCCTGATATCGAAGTGAAGATCGTGCACGCGAGCCGTTCGCGTGTGATGGTCGCCGTGGCCGCCCCACGCAGCCTCAAGATCTGGCGTGTGCAGCCCGCGAGCCAGCCGGACCCTGCCGGCGAAGCGCACGAGCGCGCCGCCAACGAGACCATGCGGCGCCGCTTCAAAATGGCATCCAGCGATGGTTAGTGCAGACCTCGCCATGGAACCGGCCGCCAATCGTGTCGTGATCGTCGCCGAGGACTACCAGTTCCTCGACACGTTCTATGGCGCGGGCCCGACGATCGTCCATGAGTGGCAGGTTGCGAGCTCCCTGCAGCAGCTGCAGGAACTCGCGCATCCGGCGCCGCTGGCCATCGTCATAGACCTCGAAAATCCGGGCGTCGAACCCGCTCAGATCCTGGGGCTGATCGGCAGCTTGCACCTGCAGTCGCACATCGTCCTGCTCAAGGGCGGCGACATGCGCAAGTTGTCTACCGCGATGCGCGCGGCGAGCGCACTGGGACTGGATGTCGTAGGCACGCTCGATCGACCCTTGCAGATGCATGCGCTCTCCAAGCTCCTGTCGCGACACGCGGCGACGTCCGCGCCCGTCACCGCGGAAGAGATCCATCGCGCGCTCGAGCAGCACGAGTTCGTTCTTCACTATCAGCCGCTGCTCGCTCGCCAGCGCGAACGCTGGAAGGTGCGCGGCGTGGAGGCGCTGGTCCGCTGGCAACACCCGGTGCGCGGCCTGCTGTATCCCGGACAGTTTCTCAAGGCGGCCGAAGCCACGGGGCAGCTGCATGGGCTGACGGATTTCGTCTTCGACGCGGCCGTGCGCCAGGCCGGACTCTGGCACGCACGCGGTCTCGACCTGACGATGGCCATCAATCTCGCTCCGCGCCTGGTGCGTGACAGCGGTTTTCTCGATCGCTTCATGCGTACGCTGCACGAGCACGGCGTGCCACCGGAGCTCGTTACCCTCGAGGTCATCGAGGCGGCATCGCTGCAGGACCGCGAGCTGGTCCGCGATGTGTTCGGGCGTCTGCGCCTGCACGGCGTGGCGCTGTCGCTCGACGACTTCGGCACCGGCTATTCCTCGCTCACCGAGCTCTGCAGCCTGCCGTTCAACGAGATCAAGATCGACCGCGCGCTGATCCACGACGTCCCCGACGTGTCCGCCGCAGCCACCATCGTGTCGGCGATCGTCGAGCTCGCACATCGTCTCTCGATGCGCGTCTGCGCCGAGGGCGTCGAAACCCAGGCGGCGTTCGATTTTCTGGCGGCTGCCGGCTGCGATTCGATGCAGGGAGTGCTCTTCGCCAAGCCCATGCCCGCGCCCGAAGTCGAGCAATTCGTGGCCCGTCACGAGCTGCCCATGAGCGTCGCGGCGGGCTGATCCCGGACGTATCGCGATGGTGATGGTGCAATCGATCGAGGGAAGCACCGGGCCGATCACGCGCACCCTCAGTGCGCGCCTGGTCGTTCTCATCGTCGGAAACTCCAGCGAGGAGGCGGCCCATATCACGGGTGAGCTGGAACGTTCCGGCTACACCGTGGCCTCCGAGCACGTGCGTGCCGCCGGCGAGTTGCAGGCGGCTCTCGACAAGGGCAACTGGGACGTCGTCATCAGCAGCACGCGTGCGACCGAGATCGACGGCGTCGCCGTCGTG
>DATBIF010000127.1:0-3546 GCA_036557045.1 Steroidobacteraceae bacterium | reverse complement strand
GCGTGCCGGCGCGTCTGCCGGTGGTCGCGGCATCTCGCGCGTGGTGTCGGAGATCGCCTTGCGGGGCTGCGTGCGAACCGCCGCCTGCGTGCTCGTGTCGGACGCCGCAGCCGCTCGGAGGGCAGGGGCCGGTGCTGCCGCGCGCGGAGTCGGTGCGGGGGGAGGGGCGGTGGACAGGTCGACTTCGCTGCCCGCTTCCGCGAGTGGAATGAAACGCTCGACGTGCTGCGACCCGACCAGGTTGCTGAGAAAACTCATCAGCTCGAGCGAATCGCCGAACTTCACATCGCCCATTTCGATCCGCGCTTCGAGCTGCTCCTTGAGTTGCAGTGCCTTCTGACGCGCGAGCTCGATGATCCAGCGTGATGGGCGGTCGTGCTTGACCCACGGCTGTACCCGCCAGTAGCTGGCATCGTCGAGTCCCGAATACTTCAAGTGCAGCTCGAGGCTTGCGAGCCACTTGTCGACGAGATCGATCAGTCGTTTGTCGGCTGGGTTCACGCGAGCCTGCCCGGTGCGGTGCGCGTAACGTAAACCAAACCAAGGACGGACCGCTACCCGGAAGTGACCTCAACAGTGAGAACTAAGTCACTGTTTGTATTGGCGCTCCCAGAGGGATTCGAACCCTCGTACCAGCCTTGAGAGGGCTGTGTCCTGGGCCTCTAGACGATGGGAGCGTCTGCTTCGCGGGGGTGCCGGCGAGTGGGCGCGGTATTATACGGCCCGCCTTTCGGCCCTCAAGCGAAAAACCAATTTGAACCTCGCTTCTTCCGGTGCGCAGCCGACGGTCGTTCCGCGTTCCGGGCACCCGATCTCGCGCTCCTCGATCTCGGCGAACGCGCTGCGCGTTCTCTATCGCCTCAAGGACGGCGGTTACCAGGCGTTCCTCGTCGGCGGCAGCGTGCGCGATCTATTGCTCGGGCTGCAGCCCAAGGATTTCGACATCGCGACCAACGCATCGCCCGACGAGGTGCGTGCGCTGTTTCGCAATTGCCGGCTGATCGGCCGGCGCTTCCGGCTCGCGCACGTGTACTTCGGCAACGAGATCGTCGAGGTCGCCACCTTCCGCGCGGCGCACCAGTGGCAACCCGAAGAGCGCGATGAGGATGAGTGGCAACCGAACGACGCCGCCGCACAGCGCGTGCTCGACGCGCGCGGGCGCATCCTGCGCGACAACGTCTACGGCACGATCGAAGAGGACGTGTGGCGGCGCGACTTCACGGCGAATGCGCTCTACTACAACATCGAGGACTTCTCGGTGTGGGATTTCGTCGGCGGCGTCGAGGACGTCGCGGCGCGCCGCCTGCGGCTCATCGGCGATCCGGTGACGCGCTATCACGAGGACCCGGTGCGCATGCTGCGCGCGATCCGCTTCGCCGCGAAGCTCGACTTCTCGATCGAAACGCATACCGAAACTCCGATCCGCGAGCTCGCCTACCTGCTCACACATGTTCCGGCGGCGCGCCTGTTCGATGAGACCCTCAAGCTCTTTCTCAGTGGCTTTGGGGTCGAGGCATTGCGGCTGCTGCAGTACTACGGCCTGCTCGAGCCGTTGTTCCCCGAGGCGGGCGAGCTGCTCAGGCGCAGGCCGGACGGAGCGGAAGCGCGGCTCCTGCAGGCGGGCCTCGTCAGTACCGACGCGCGCGTGGCTGCCGACAAGCCGGTGACGCCGACCTTCCTGTTCGCAGTCCTCTTCTATGGGCCGGTGAGCGAGCGCGCACGGCAGCTGCAACAGCATGGACAACCCGAGACACTGGCACTCTTGAACGCCTGCGAGGAGACGGTCCGTGCGCAACAGGCGCGCGTTTCGATTCCGCGCCGCTTCACGCTGCCGATGCGCGAGATGTTCACCTTGCAGCCGCGCTTCAAGCGTCGCGACGGCAAGAAGGCGCTCTCGCTCCTCAATCATCCGCGTTTTCGCGCCGCCTACGACCTGTTGCTGTTGCGCGCGCAGGTCGGCGCCGAGGACGCTGAGCTCGCGAAGTGGTGGACCGATGTGCAGACGGCGTCGGCCGCCGAGCGTGAGACGATGGTCAGGTCGAGCGGTGGGCCGGCGCATACGCCAGGAACGCGGCGACCTCGCCGGCGGCGCCGTCGCCGCCGCCACAGTTCCACGCCGTCGTGAGTGGCAGGCGATGCATTGGGTACCGGCGTACGTTGGGCTCGGCAGCAATCTCGACGGACCCGCAGCGCAGGTCGAGTCAGCGCTTGCGTGCCTCGCTGACATTGCGCGCACGCGGTGCATTCTGCATTCGGGCTTCTACGCGAGTACGCCGATGGGACCCGCCGATCAGCCGGAGTTCGTCAACGCTGCGGCCGGCCTGCTCACGCAGCTCCCGGCACGCGAGTTGCTGGCGGAGCTCAAACGCATCGAGCGCGCGATGGGACGCGTGCCGCCGCCGGTGCGCTGGGGGCCGCGGCGCATCGACCTGGATCTGCTCGTCTATGACAGCCTGAAGGTCGTGGAACCGGAGCTGACCGTTCCGCATCCCGGTATTCATGAGCGCAATTTCGTCCTGTATCCTCTCGCGGACATCGCGCCAGCGCTCCTCATTCCCGGTCACGGGCCGGTCGGCGAGCTGGCGCGCAAGCTGGGCTCCGAGGGACTGAGGCCCCTCGCGCGCGCAGCGGGTCTGCGCTAGCGCTGTTCACCTCGCGGAGATTGAGGCATCCATGTCGACAGCGCCGGTGCATCGTTTCGTCGTGGTCGAAGGGCCGATCGGCGTCGGCAAGACCAACCTCGCGCGCCGGCTGGCGCAGAGCTTCGGCAGCGAGCTGATCCTCGAGCAGACCGAGGAGAATCCGTTCCTCGAGCGCTTCTACCGCAACCCGCGCGCCGCAGCCTTCCCGACGCAACTCTTCTTTCTCTTCCAGCGCGCGCGCCAGCTCCAGGAGTTCCGGCAGCAGGACCTGTTCGATCCGGTGCGCGTCTCCGACTACCTGCTCGACAAGGATCGGCTGTTCGCGCGTGTGACGCTCGATGACGAGGAGTACGCGCTCTACGAACAGGTGTACGCCAAGCTCGCGATCGATGCGCCCAGGCCCGATCTCGTCATCTACCTGCAGGCGCCCGTCGACGTGCTGATGGAGCGCATCGCGCGTCGCGGGATCCGCTACGAGGCGCTGATCGAGCGCAGCTACCTGGAACGCATCGCCGATACCTACGCGCGCTTCTTCCTGCACTACGACGCGTCGCCGCTCCTGATCGTCAATACCGCGGCCATCGATTTCGTCAACAGCGAGCAGGATTACGAGCAGCTGTTCCGCGAAATTCAGCGCACGCGGCGCGGGCGGCAGTACTTCAACCCCGCGCCGAGTGCGCTGGAGCGCTGAGCGCGGTCATTTGCTTGTTGGCCGCAAACTAGCCATTCTGCAATTCCGCTATGTACACCCAGCTGCAATTGCGCGGCTCCACGCGCCCGCCGGTCAACGTCGCGTCGCTTGGCAAGCTGAAGGCCGATGGCGAGAAGATCGCGTGCCTCACCTGCTACGACGCGAGCTTCGCGGTGCTGCTCGACGAGGCGGACGTGGACCTGGTGCTGGTCG
>DATBIF010000126.1:0-2478 GCA_036557045.1 Steroidobacteraceae bacterium | reverse complement strand
CCGACTTGGACGATCTTGCTAGAATGGCTTGCGAGGTCACTGCAATGCCGGGAATCAAGCTCGTCGACGTGTCGATCCGCGATGGCAACCAGAGTCTCTGGGGTGCCACCGGGCTGAATACGGCACAAACGCTGCAGGTTGCGCCACTCCTCGACCGGATGGGGCTGCAGGCGATCGACTTCACCTCGAGCACGCACATGGGCATCTCCGTGCGCACGCACAAGGAGAACCCGTGGACGCTGATCCGCAAGATGCACGCCGCGGCGCCGCATACGCCGCTGCAGTTCATCACCACGGGCTTCCGGTTCATCTCGTGGGAGACTTCTGATCCGGAGTTCATGCGCCTCGCATACCGGACGCTGGTCGCGAACGGAATTGGTCGCTTTGCCTTGATCGATCCGATGCACGACCAGCGGGCGCTTCTCGCGGGCGCGCGGATGATCCGCGCAGCAGGCGGCGAAGTCCTGGCGGGACTCACCTACACGATCAGCTCGGTGCACGACGATGCGTTCTACGCAACCCTCGCGGCGGCGCTCGGCGCATCGCCGGACGTCGCGCGCGTCTACATCAAGGATCCGACCGGCCTCCTGACTCCCGAACGCGCACGTACGTTGATTCCCGCGGTCCGCGCTCGCATCAATGGCAAGCCGCTGGAGTTGCACTCGCATTGCACGATCGGGCTTGCGCCGCTCACCTATGTCACGGCGGCCGAGCTGGGCATCGACGCTCTGCACGTGGCCTGCGGTCCACTCGCCAATGGCACTTCCCTCCCGGGCGCGCGCCGCATCACCAATAACCTGCGCGAGCTGGGACATGAGGTCGACATAGACGATGCAGCGTTGGACCGAACCGCGGATTATTTCGCACGGCTCGCGCAAGCCGAGGGACTGCCCGCCGGTACGCCGCAGGAATACGACGCGGCGTTCCTGCGCCACCAGCTGCCGGGGGGTGCGATCACGACCACGATCCGCCAACTCGAAGAGCTCAACCTGAGTGACCGCTTGCCCGCGGTCATCGAGGAAACGATCCGGGTGCGCACCGAGCTCGGATACCCGATCATGGTCACGCCGTTTCCGCAGATCGTATGCACCCAGGCCCTGTTCAACGTCATCGGCGCGGAGCGTTACGCCACAGTGCCCGACCAGGTGATCCGCTATGTGCTCGGCCGCTTCGGTCGTCCAACTGCGCCCGTGGATCAGGACATCGAGGATCGCATCCTCGATCGTCCGCGCGCACGTGAGCTGGCAGCCGAACCGCCTCCGCCATCCCTCGCGGAGCTGCGGCGCCGCTTCGGCAAGAAGATGCCCGACGAGGAGTTCCTGCTGCGCGCCGTGATGCCGGGAGAGCAAGTCGACGCAATGCTGGCGGCCGCGCCGGCACCCACGCGCTACAACCCCGATACGCGCCCGCTCCTCGAGCTGATCCGCGAGCTCAGCCAGCGCGACGATGCCGCAGAACTCATCGTCGAGAAACCCGACTTTCGTCTCGAGCTCCGCCGCCGCGCACAGGAGAGCGCCTGAAGCGCTCCCGTCGAGGTGGCAGCGGCGCAGCGCGCCTGCGCGCCGCGCGCGCGTTCGTGTTCGATCTCGACGGCACACTGGTCCTCGGCGATCGCAGCAACCAGTCGATCCGGCCACTACCGGGTGCATTGGAATTGCTCGAACGCCTGCGCCGTCGACAGGTGCCTTACGCGATCTTCACCAACGGCACCGTGCGTACCCCGCGAGAGTACGTCCACGAGCTGCAGGCCGCTGGCATCGAAATCGACGCGCACCTCACACTCACGCCCAGCAGTGTGGCGGCGGAGTATTTCGTGCACCGCGGCTACCGGCGTGTGCGGGTACTCGGTGTCGAAGGTGTGTGGCGGCCGCTTGCCGAGGCTGGCCTGGAAGTGGTGCGCGACAGCTCGCATGAGCCCGTGGATGCGGTGCTCGTCGGCTGGTACCGCGAGTTCAAGATGGACGAGATCGATCTCGCCTGCGCCGCTGTCGCTGGTGGTGCGCGGCTCTACACTGGTTCGCTCGCGCCCTACTTCGCCAGCGCCCAGGGGAAGGTGCTCGCTTCCTCGCGCGTGATCTGCGCCGCGATCACCAGCGTCACAGGGAAGCGCGCCACGGTGCTCGGCAAGCCGTCAGTGCAAGCGGTGCGATGCGCCGCGCGGCGCCTCGGTGCGAAGACCAACGAGCTCGTCGTGGTGGGCGATGATCCGGCGCTCGAGGTTTACATGGCACGGCGCGTCGGCGCGACCGGTATCGCCGTGCGCACCGGCGTCTGGGCGCAGGGCGATGTCGCACGCCTGCCCGCGGCTCACCGTCCGCACCTCGCCGTGCAGGACGTCTCCGAACTTCTCTCCATCCTCGACGGCTGAGCCGGGCGACAGCGGCAACTCGAGTGGGTCGACCGCGTTCTTCTCTGTTATGGCCGCCCTATCCGGGAGGTCCTTTCGAGACCGTGCCAGACATGGACGTCTGGCACGGA
>DATBIF010000125.1:0-4120 GCA_036557045.1 Steroidobacteraceae bacterium | reverse complement strand
TGAGGATCTCAACCCGATCGGCGTGTTCGCGGACCGTGCCCACCCGCAACGGCGGGCGATCGAGGAATGCCCGCCCGGCGCGGTGCTGGTCATCGACAGCCGCAAGGATGCGACGGCGGCCTCGGCCGGCTCGATCCTGGTCGCGCGGCTGATGCAGCGCGGCGTGGCCGGCGTGGTGACGGATGGCGGCTTTCGCGATTCGCCGGAGATCGCGCGACTTGCGTTCCCCGCGTACCACCAGCGGCCCGCCCCGGCGACCAGCATCACGCTTCACCATGCGGTCGACATCGATGTGCCGATCGCGTGCGGCGACGCGCCCGTTTTTCCGGGCGACGTGGTCGTCGGCGATGCCGAAGGCGTGGTCGTCATCCCGGCGCACCTCGCCGACGAGATCGCCGCGGAGGCCGTGGAGATGACGGCGTTCGAGGACTTCGTCGCAGAGGAAGTCATGAAGGGCCGCTCGATCCTCGGCCTCTATCCCGCCACCGATCCTCAGACCGAGCGCGATTTCGTGGCGTGGCGCAACGCGAAAGGCCGCTGACGCCTGGGTGGTCTAGCGCAGGCGCTCGGCTACGTCAGCGATGACGACGTGCTGGATCGTGCGCAACAATCGCAACTCGCCGCCCAGCGCCGGACGTACGACCGCAGGAAGCTTTGCGTTGTCCCGTTCGATAGCAGCTACGAGGTCCTGCGCCGCGGCCGGCACGGCCTGCACGAGCCGATCGAGCTCGCGCGTGGCGACGAAAGGCGGGACTCCAAGTTGCGCGGCGGCTGCCAAAACGTGCTGGCGTGCGACCGCGCCAAGCTGAGGCGCATCGGGTAGCGGCAAGGCGAGTTCCACATGCGGCCACGTGGGCTGCTCGCTATAAGCAGGCGTGAGATACACCGCGGTGGAAAGCAGGTCATACGCGGGCGCGAGTTCGATCCCGGATGCGTCGACCATAGCCGAAATGTTCTTCAAGTGATTGTCGGCATTCCCCACCAGCAAATTGAACACGAGCCAGCGGTATAGAGCCAGACGCGCGGCTGCCTTGCCGCGGCACGCGTCGGCGATTGCAGCCAGCGACGTGGGCGTGGCCGCGGCATTCTTGAACGTACGCGCCCGGTTCAGGAGCTGGCAGCTATCGATGACGTGTCGGCGACGCGTGCCGCTCGGGTCGCGCAAGCGATCGAAGCGCTCGACCAGATAGACAGGCTCCGGAACGTACCGGCGAAAGACGTTGGGCACCGACAAGCCAACGTCGCGCGCAAGCCGCATGACGAAGTATTCATTGATGACGGAGCTTGGGTAAGCCTCGCCTGGATGATTCGGCTTGAGGATGTGCGTCGAAACTGCGCCACCAAATGGCTCGTACAGGCGGTCGCCGTCATAGAGCACGAGCAATTTGTGCTGAGCGCCCGCGATCGACATGTGCTTCGGGGCGTCGTGGATGAGTGGGACGCGCGGCAGGTTGCGTATGCGTGCCGACAGCGCTTCGTCGCTTAGTTTGCGTCGCCCTCGCTCTTCCTTGAGAGACCCGCCCTGTGGTATCAGCGTGAGCGACCCTGCGGATTCTCTACCGTAGAAGGTCAGCAGGCCGAACGCATCCTGATCGGACAGGCTCGCTTCGCGCGCATAGATCTCTCGCAAGCCTTCCTCGGGCAGAAGATTGTCGAAGTACCACTGAACAGGCCGGTCGCTTGCGCCGTCGACCAGCGGTGCCGGTTGCAGTGATAGCGCCGGCGAAAGTGCAAAGCCTTCGGAGTCGTCGAGCCACGAGGCATCGTAAGTAAACGACCAGACGTCGCCGCGCTCGCCGAGCACGCCAACCAGCCGCTCGTTGATGAAGGCATGCAGCTGTCGGCCCGTCACGGTTTTCCGGTCAGGCCTGGCGATTCAGCAGCTTTCTTGCGCCGTCGCAGCCCCTGCGACCGCAACGCTTCAAGCGCGGGGCCGGCGGAATCCGGCAGTTCGACGGTGAGTCGCAGGCCCAACTGTTCGAGCACGCGCAGAAGTCGGCCGAATTGCAAGGTTGGTTTGCCGTGCTCCACGTCGATCGCGAAGACGGGCCCGACGCCGGCGAATGCGGCAAGGTCATCTATGCGCAGTCCTTGCGTCTTTCGGGTCGCTCGTACGACGAGGCCTAGATCGCGGGAATCCTTGATGGTGATCTGCATTCGCCCACTACGGTTTATTCGATCGCATAGATTTTGCCTTTGAGTGATACTTTAATCAATAAATATATGAGATTGCATAGATTTTAGCTCTAGCAAACAACCTTGTCATTGAAAACTATGCGATAGCATAGATTTATCAAGACTCCACGCACAGGCATCCCAACAAAAAAGCCCGCGCGAAGCGGGCTTTCTTGCGAGCAGGGCGGGTGGGTCAGGCGACGCTCAGCCGCTTGAGCTGCATCGAGAACTGCGCGAGCTGCGCGATGCCCGACGCCTCGGCGCGATGGCACCAGTCCTGCAGCCGTACGAGGAGCTGCTCCGACGACTCGGTCGAGCGGCCCCACAGCGCGGCGAGCTCCTGGCGCATCGCGTAGATCTGCTGGAGCACGCTGCTTTGCTGCAGGGTGGTCGCGAGGCGCGCGCGATCGCTGTCCGTCAGCGCCGCCGGATCCGACGACAGCCACAGGCGCAGGCGGCGCACCGTGGGCAGATCGTGGCGGTCGCGATAGCGCTGGCGCAGCGACACCATCTCGGAGGCGCACGCTGCCTTCAGCGAGCGCGCGTACGCCGTCGCCACCGCGTAGCGGTGCGTGATCACGGCCTGCAGGGTGGCGAGGTCGACGGCGGCCTTGTTCCGATCGACCTTGATCTTCGGGGCCACCTTGCGCACCGTGGCGAGGCCCAGCATCGACAGGATGCGGATGTAGCCCCAGCCGAGGTCGAGCTCGTACCAGCGCGACGAGAACTTGGCCGACGAGCCATAGGCGTGGTGGTTGTTGTGCAGCTCCTCGCCGCCGATGAAAAAGCCCCACGGCACGATGTTGGTCGAGGCGTCGTTGCAGGCGAAGTTGCGGTAGCCCCAGTAGTGACCGATGCCGTTGATGATGCCGGCGGCGTTGACCGGGATCCACAGCATCTGGATCGCCCAGATCGAGAGGCCGACCGCGCCGAACAGGACGATGTCGATGACTGCCATCAGCGCGAGGCCCTGCCAGAGCATGCCCGCGTATACCTTGCGCTCGAGCCAGTCGTCGGGCGTGCCGTGACCGTACTTGTCGAGCGTCTCCTGGTTCTTCGCCTCGATGCGATAGAGCTCGGCGCCTTCGAGCAGGACCTTGCGAATGCCGCGCGTTTGCGGGCTGTGCGGATCCTCATCGGTCTCGACCTTCGCGTGATGCTTGCGGTGAATGGCGACCCATTCCTTGGTCACCATGCCGGTGCTCATCCACAGCCAGAAGCGGAAGAAGTGCGACACGACCGGATGCAGGTCCAGGCCGCGATGCGCCTGGCAGCGATGCAGGAAGATCGTCACTCCGGCGATGGTGACGTGGGTGAGGGCTAGCGTGACGACGATGTAGCCCCACCAGGGCAGGTCGATCAGCCCGTGCGCGGCAAAGGACAGGGCGGCCTGCGACAATGAATCGTAAGACATTGATTATCCAGAGTTTATAAAGCGCCGACCGCGGCCTCGCGCCACGCCCGACGGGACCCGCATTCTACGCGAGCGCGGCGCCCAAATATATGGCGATGTGAGAGGTTTGTCGCAAGTCAAAAACAGGCGTTATGGGCCCCTCACCCGCCCTGTCGGGCACCCTCTCCCCGCTCGCGGGGAGAGGGCTGGGGTGGGGGGGGCTCGATGCCCGTTACATGGATGTCCCGCCGCGGATACGCCAGCGCGATGCCGTTGGCGTCGAGGGTGCGCAGGATCTCGCGCTGGATCGCGCCGCGCAGTGCCAGCACGTCGACGCTCGCGTCGGCCACGAACGCGCCGAGCTCGATGTTGACGCCCGTGTCGCCGAAGCTCGCGATCCGCGCGAGCGGCGCGTGCGGCGCCTTGCGCAGCACGCGCGGGTCGATGAGCCCGTGCGCGGCAAACGACAGGGCGGCCTGCGACAGTGAATCGTAAGACATTGATTATCCAGAGTTTATAAAGCGCCGACCGCGGCCTCGCGCCACGCCCGAC
>DATBIF010000124.1:0-2448 GCA_036557045.1 Steroidobacteraceae bacterium | reverse complement strand
CTGGCCCGATCCAACAGCAGATACCGGAGCGGGGCCATCGAAATCGATGCGATGCAGCGGAGCGTGCTGATCGACGGGACGCCCGCCAAAGTCGGCTCGCGGGCCTTCGATGTGCTGCTTGCACTGGTGGAGCGGCGCGAGCGGGTGGTGCCCAAGCGCGAGCTGATGGATTTGGTGTGGCCCAAGCTCGTGGTCGAGGAAGGCAACCTGCTGGTGCATATGGTCGCGCTGCGCAAATTGCTCGGCCCGCGAGCAATCGCCACCATCCCCGGTCGTGGCTATCGCTTCGTGATGCCGGTCGACGAGGTGGCGAGCTCCGGATCGGCTGAGTCTGCGCCGCCATCGGTCACGATTCGCGGCAACTTGCCGGCCCCGCCTGCGCTGTTCGGTCGCGCGCCGGACCTGGACGCGCTGGAGGCGCTTCTACGCGAGCATGCGGTCGTGACGATTGTCGGCGCCGGCGGCATCGGCAAGACGAGCTTGGCGCTGGCGGCTTCGCTCGCCGCTCGGTTCGATTTGCCCGACGGACGCTGGTGGGTGGAGTTGGCGTCCCTCACCGAGGGTGCGCACGTTCCGAGCAGCATCGCCGGTGCGCTCGGAATGCAGCTCCCCTCGGGTCGGTTGCTGAATGAAGCGGTTGCAATGGCCCTCGCGGGGAAAAACCTGCTATTGGTCCTGGACAGTTGCGAGCATCTCGCGGATGACGTCGCTTCGTTGATTGACTTGTTGCGCGCGCGTGCGCCGAACGTACGGTTGCTCGTAACGTCGCAGGAATTGCTGAAGTGTCGCGACGAGCAAGTCTATCGGCTCGGGGCACTGGCGGTTCCTCCGAATGCCCAGCTTGAGGAGGCCACGCGGTTCGGTGCCGTGGAGTTGTTCGTTGAACGCGCGCGTGCGGTCGATTCGCGCTTTCGACTGGGCAGCGACAACGTCGCCGTGGTGGTCGACATCTGCCGGCGGCTGGACGGCATTCCGCTCGCCATTGAACTGGCAGCGGCGCGCGTGCCACTGCTCGGCGTGCACGGGCTGCACGCGCGGATCAACCAGATCTTCAACGTCCTGAGCGGCGGCACGCGCATGAAGCTGCGGCGGCATCAGACGCTACGCGCCGCACTCGAATGGAGCCATGGCCTGCTCTCTGCCGACGAGCAGACCGTATTCCGCCGCCTCGGCGTGTTCGCCGGCGGCTTCACCCTGGAACTGGCGCAACACATCGTCAGCGATGAGCACATCGATCGATGGCTCGTGCTGGATTTGCTGGGTCATCTGATCGATAAATCGCTGGTGATCGCAGACGGCGAGGCCGAGCCCCGCTATCGGCTGCTCGAGACCACGCGCGCATTCGCACTCGAGCAGCTTGCGGCAACCGGCGAGTCCGAAGCGATGCTGCGGCGTCACGCCCAGGTGATATGCGAGCTGATGACGGCAATCGATGCGAATTTCTGGAATCTTTCACCCGCCGAGCACAGTAAGCGCAGCAGCGCAGTTCATGAACTCGGCAACCTGCGCGCAGCGATCGATTGGGCGTTAGCCTCTGACGGGGACCGCGCGCTGGCCTATGAACTGCTGGGCAGGTGCTGGCCCGTGTGGATGCTGAACGGTTTGACCGGCGAAGGCGTGCAGCGAATGCAGGAGCTGTGGCCGCTACCGCCCAACCTGCCGACGAAGATCGAAGCGGATTTCTGCCGGGGCTTTGCTCGGCTCAACAAAGAAACCGGCCGTGACGACCACTGGAAAGCCGCGCATCGCGCCGAAGCGCTTTATCGGCAACTCGACGATGCGGATCAGCTCGGGCATGCGCTCCTGGTTGTCGTGGCTATCGGCGCCGTAAGAGGCCAGATGGCCGAGGCCGTGGAGGCGCTGCGGGAGGCCGAGGGACTCATCACCGCGACCGCCCCTTTGCGTAAGCAGGCGGCGCTCGCAGGAGCGCAAGGGCAGTGTTATCTCCGGCGCGGCGCGCCTGAGCTGGCGATGGCGGCGTTTCGCCGGCAAGTCGACCTCAATTGCCGCGCCGGCGACGAGATCGGGGAGAACTTCGCGAACGGCAACGTCGGTAGCGCACAGCTCGACTTGGGCGACGTGGATGGGGCGATCGAATCGCTGCGCAAGTCAGTCGAGGGACTGCGTAGGATCAACGCCCCCTACGGGCTCGAGCTTCGCCTCAGCACGCTGGCCGTGGCGCTTGCCTGGCGCGGTGATGACGTCGACATTCTTCCGCTTGCGCGCGAGGCGTTCGACCATCATCGTCTGCTTGGCGTGACGTACGCCCCGCTGATGGCCGCCGCCCTCCAGCATGCCGGGCGCGATGATGCGCGGCGTGCCGTCATGCTCGTCGGCTATACGTGCGGCAAGCTACCGCTGCGCGAGCCTAAAAGTCTGATCGCTTTGCCCATGCAACAACGCGTGCGCGATCTGGCAGCGGCCAAGCATCCTGCGGCAGCAGTCGAT
>DATBIF010000123.1:0-1594 GCA_036557045.1 Steroidobacteraceae bacterium | reverse complement strand
GCACCTCACATGACGAGCTGTTCCAGCATCCGCAGACGGCGGACCAGTTGCTGCAGACGACGCTGGCACGTCCCGCAGCTGAGCTCGGCCATGCGAAGGTGCTGAGCGGCAAGTTCGTCCAGCGCCGCTACCTCAAGGGGCTCGACCGGCCTCTGGTGTCGAGTGGCGACTTCGTGCTGGCGCGCGAGCGGGGGATCCTCTGGCGCACCGCCGCGCCATTCCCGTCCGAGTTCGTGTTGAGTGCGGGCGGCGTGTCACTACGCGACGCTGGCAACGAGACGCGTCTCTCGAACGCGGAACATCCGGGCCTGCGACCCGTGCTCGAGATGTTCTTTGCGCTGTTCGCACTCGACGTGCAGCGCCTCGCGGACAGCTTTGATCTTTACGGCGAGTCGAGCGGCGATCGCTGGCAGGTCGGATTGCGTCCGCGCGAGAGCGGCCTCGCACAGGTGTTCGATCGCGCGGTCATCGGCGGCGCACAGCAGGTGGAGCGGATCGAGCTCTCGAGCTCGGGAGGCGATCGCACCGAGATCGAGTTTTCTGGCGTCGAAACGCGCGCCGCGCTCGATGCGAGCGATGCCGCACGGTTCAGCGAGTGAATCCGCGTCGACGCCTGCTGGGCGGAATGTTGCTGCTGGCCGTCGTGAGCGCCGTGTTCTGGCTGCTGGTGCAGCCACGCCTGCGCGTAGAGACGGACCTGCTCGACCTGCTCCCGCGTCCTGCCGGTGGTGAGCGCAGCGAGCGCGCCGTAGACACTTTCTCAGAGAGGCTCGCACGCAAGGTCGTCTTCCTGGTGGGCGCGACAGAGCCCGCAGTCGCCGGCAACGCCGCACACGCCTTCGCCGGATCTTTGGCGCAATCCGGTGCGTTCCAATCGGTGCGTGAGCGTGTCGGGCAGGATCTCAAGGCGAGTGTTGATCTCTATCTCGAGCATCGCGCGAGCCTCCTCTCGGTGCGAGACCAGCAGGCGCTCGCTGACGGCAGGGCCGAGCAGTTGTACCGGGGAGCGTTGCTAGCGCTCTACACGCCCGCGGGATTCATGCGGCCCATTGATCTCAGCCGCGATCCGCTCGGTCTCGGCGCCGACTACCTGCTCGACCAGATTCCAATGCTTGGCAATGCACGCCTGCGAGGCGCGCAACTCGTCGTGACGAACGAGGACAAGACCTACGTCCTGGTCATCGCGGAAACGGTCGGAAGCCCGTTCGCCGAGGATGTGCAGGACCAGGCGGAGGTGGCGCTCAGGACTGCAGTGCAAGCAGCGAACGCGGCTGGCAAGAACCAGGTCACGCTGCTGCAATCGGGCGCTCTGCAGCATGCGACGCTCGCGACGCGCCGTGCGCAAAGCGAAGTGGCCTTGTTCGGCACCATCGGCACGATTGCGGTGCTCACGCTGATGCTGGCGTTGTTCCGCGACTGGCGCGCGCCCGCTCTCGGCCTCGTTGCCATCAGTGCCGGCGCAGCCGCGGGGATTTGTGCCACGTACTTTGCATTTGGAGAGGTGCACGTGGTCGCGCTGGTGTTCGGATCGAGCCTCATCGGTGTCGCCATCGACTACTCGATGCATTTCTATGCCGACCAGTTCCGCGCGCCC
>DATBIF010000122.1:0-7923 GCA_036557045.1 Steroidobacteraceae bacterium | reverse complement strand
GATGCTGCCATCCAGCAAGCGAACCGCTTGCCCTATGGCCTGGCCGCCTACGCTTTTACGCGCTCATCTCGCAACGTGAACCTGCTGGGCGAGCAGATCGAAGCCGGCATGATCGGCATCAACAGCTATGCGATCTCCGTTCCCGAGTCCCCGTTCGGGGGCGTCAAGGAGAGTGGCCACGGAAGCGAGGAGGGCATCGAGGGACTCGATGCCTGCCTCGTGACCAAGTTCGTGAGCGAGGCCTAGAACCCCGGCCTATTCGTTGCCGCGACGATATTCGCGTGGCGTCACACCGTAACGCGCACGGAACACGCGCCCGAAATGCGTCGGGCTGTTGAAGCCGCAGTCGAACGCGATCTCGGTGACCGTGCGACCACGCTGTGAATCGTCGACCAGGGAGCGCGAGCACTCCTCCAGCCGGCGCCGCAGGATATAGCGCGCTACCGTCTCTTCCTCGTCCGAGAACAGGTGATGCAGGTAGCGGGTCGTCATGCGACACGCCTCCGCGATGCGCGTGGGCGTCAGGTCGGGATCGCCGAGATGCGCCTCGATGTAGTTCATGATGCGTACGCGGTGCGCCATCACCAGCGAGGATCGCTCCGATTCGGTCTGCTGCACGCCGGAATACGCACTCGCAACCAGATCCAGGATTGCGCGTGTGACGCCCGGCGCGAAATTCAGATCTGCCTCGGTGCGGCAGCGGCGCCAGAAGTCGGTCAGGAAGTTCGAGAGCAGCCCGCTCAGGCCGGAGTTACCGGACATGAGGATGGCGACAACGCTTTCCGGGCACGGCAGGTGCCGGCGCAGCAGGCCTTCCGGCATGCCGAGCACGAACATGCGGTTCGGGCGATCGAAGATGATCTCGTAGGGTCGCGTGCTGTCGCACAGCGTGAAATCACCGGGCAGCAGGCGCGCCTCGCGCCCGTCCTGGCGATTGATGCTGTCGCCGTCGAGCTGCATGTGCAGGAAAAACATGGCTGCTCGTGAGCGCTGCACCTGCAGGCGCGAGTGACGCACGATCTGCGGATCGGAATAGACCTCGGCGGCCTGGATTTCCCCGACCCGCGTGCGCGTCAGGCACCCGGTGAACCCGCGCAGATCCATCGGATCGGAGACGACGGGCGTAAAGGTGTCACACGCGATGTCGTTCCAGTATTCGAGCTTGCGGCGCGGCGCGAGGCCCGCCGTCGAAAAGGTTTCCAGCTGAGCCATGATCGTCCCCCCGGACTTTCAGACCTAGTGCAACTCATCAGCTCCGCTGCGCGTGTGGCGATGCAGCCGGGCCTCACGGCCCGCGTGGTCGTTTGACGATTCTCGACCAACGGTTATATTCTATAACTGTAGTAAAACCCGTGGTCAAGTGGCTTGTTCCGCAGGCCGGCCGTAGCTGCGCCGCCACACGCAAGTGACTTAATCTTCACGTCCCATGAATGCGAAATCGGACTCGCGGGCGCTGGTGGCGCGTTGGCCGGACGCATGGCTGCTCGGCGGCATTCGCACGCCGTTCGTCGATTTTACCCAGGCGGCAAGCCTGGTTTCCCCGACCGATCTTGGCATCAAGGCGGCCCGTGAAGCGCTCACCCAGGTCGGCGTGCCGCCTGAAGAGGTGGACACCGTCATCGCGGGCTCGATGGCGCAGGCGAGCTTCGACGCATACCTCCTGCCGCGTCACATCGGCCTCTATTCAGGTGTCCCGGTGGAGGTGCCCGCACACCTCGTGCAGCGGGTCTGTGGAACCGGCCTCGAAGTGATCAGCCAGGCTGCGGACGCCACCCTCCACAACCGCGCGGACCTCGCGCTGTGCGTGGGCGCCGAGTCGATGAGCCGCAACCCCGTTGCCGCCTACACGCATCGCACGGGTTTTCGCATGGGACAGGTCGAATTCAAGGACTTCCTGTGGGAGGCGCTGCTCGATACCGCGGTCGACACCACCATGGGAGGAACCGCGGAGGCGCTGGCGAAGCGTTTTGACATCTCGCGCGCCGCGGTGGATCAGTTCGCTTCGCGCAGTTTCGAGCGGGCGCTCGCCGCGCAGTCGAGTGGTTTCCTGAGCGGCGAGATCTGCGGGCTGCGCGAGGAGAGGTTCGAGATCGACGGGCTCAGGCCGCGTGGCATCCGGTTGCGCGGTGACGCCGTGGTTGCCGACACGCACGTGCGCAGCTCGAGCGTCGAGCAGCTCGCGAAGCTCAAGCCCGCGTTCGGCGGCGTGCAGACGGGCGGCAATAGCTCTGCCATCGTCGATGGCGCAGCCGCGGTGCTCGTGGGCTCCTCGCGCTATGTGAAGGAGCGCAAGCTCGAGCCGCTCGCGCGCCTGGTCGCCAGCGCGGTGATTGGAGTGCAACCGGACAGCATGGGACTCGGACCGGTCGGCGCCATCGGGGCGGTCCTGCAGCAGGCTGGCCTCGGGCTCGCCGACATCGATCGCTTCGAGATCAATGAAGCCTTTGCGGCCCAGGTGCTGGCGTGCGTTCGGCAACTGGGCCTGGATGAATCCAGGTTGAACGTGAACGGCGGTGCCATCGCGCTCGGTCATCCGCTGGGTGCAACGGGCATCCGCCTGGCGCTGACCCTGGCCCGAGAGCTGCGCCGCAACCGCCTGCGCTATGGAATCGCTTCGGCGTGCATCGGCGGCGGACAGGGAATCGCGCTGCTCATCGAGAGCGTGTCGCCGGGGGAGCGCGCGTGATCAAGATCAAGCGCCTGCTGCGGATCGAATGGGGTGACTGCGATCCTGCGGGAATCGTCTATTTCCCGCGGTATTTCCAGTTCTTCGACGCCTGCACCGCGGCGATGTTCGAGCAGGTGGGGCTGCCGAAGCAGGCGTTGATCAAGCGATACGATATCGTCGGGTTCCCGGTGGTCGACGTCAGCGCCAGGTTCATGATCCCCTCCAAGTTCGGGGACGACGTCAGCATCGAGACCTCGATCAGCGAATGGCGCCGCTCGAGCTTTTGTGTGCACCACCGGCTGCTCAAGGACGAGCAACTGGCCATCGAGGGATTCGAAACCCGCGTCTGGGTCGGTCGCCACCCCGAGAACCCGGGCGGGATCAAGTCGCGGCCCATTCCTCGCGAGCTGATTGAACGATTCAAATGACCGCACCCAAGACCCAATCAGGCCGAACGGCTCGCCGCGCGGGCAACGGGAGCTCCCGGGCCAGGGAACCCAGGCGTGACGATGGCCAGGGTAGTAACCGCAACGGGGCACGCACGGTCGACCTCAGTCCGCTGGCGGGCTCGATCGGCTACACCGTTCGGCGAGCTCAGATGGCGCTGTTCGCGGACTTCGTCACCTCGCTGCGCGAGGTCAATCTGCGCCCCGGGCAGTTCGGAGTGCTCCTGCTGGTGCAGGGCAACCCAGGGCTCAGTCAGTCCGACATCTGCGCCGCGCTGGGCTTTCAGAAGGCGAACCTCGTGCCGTTGATCAGCGGGCTCGAGGCCCGCGGTCTCCTGGTGCGCAAGTCCGGCGTGCAGGACCGGCGCTCGTACGCTTTGCACCTTACGGCCCGTGGTAAGGCGCTGCTGCGGCGCGCGTGGGAACTTCAGGCAGCCCAGGAAGCTCGATTGACACAACAGCTCGGCGAGACCGGCCGGGCGACCCTCCTCGCCCTGCTGGGCCAAATTCTCTCCGGGACGGTGGATAATCCTACGGGCGGCAACCTCGCCCTGGAGTCTTGATGAGCGAACCCAGAACCGCGCCGGCCGAACGTCAGCCGTTGACGCGTGCGCAGCAGGATGCGATCCAGCATGTCCTCGATGCGCACCGCAGTCGTCCAGGACCGCTGCTCGAAGTGCTGCACGGGGTCCAGGCCGCGCTTGGATTCATCCCGCCGGCCGCGGTGCCCCTGATCGCAGCAGACCTGAACCTTTCGCGCGCCGAGGTGCACGGCGTCGTCACCTTCTATCACTACTTTCGTGAATCACCCGCCGGCCGGCATGTCGTACGCGTGTGTCGAGCCGAGTCCTGCCAGGCTGCGGGAGGCGATGCGCTGGTCGACCATGCCAGGCGGCGCCTCGGAATCGAGCTGCAGCAGACGACGCCGGACGGGCGCTTCACGCTCGACGCCGTGTATTGCCTCGGGAACTGCGCCTGTTCCCCCGCGGTCATGATCGGCGAAGAGCTTCACGGCCGCGTGTCCGCCGAGCGCTTCGACGCATTGATCGCGGACTGCGAGCGCCAGTCATGAGCACGACGGTCTTTGTTCCACGGGATGCCGGCGCGCTCTCGCTGGGCGCCGAGGAAGTCGCGCGTGCCATCTCGGTAGAGGCGAGAAAACGCCGCCAGGACGTGCGCATCGTGCGCAACGGTTCACGCGGCCTGTATTGGCTCGAACCCCTCGTGGAGGTTGCCACTCCGAAGGGACGCCAGGCCTATGGGCCGGTGCGGGCGAGCGACGTGCCGGGCTTGTTCGAATCCGGCTTCCTGTCGGGTGCCGCTCATGCGCTGCACCAGGGATTGACCGAGGCGATCCCGTATTTCGCCGGCCAGCAGCGGCTGACCTTCGCGCGGGTCGGCATCACCGATCCCGTGAGCGTCGCAGACTACGAAGCGCACGAGGGATTCAAGGGCCTGCGCCAGGCGCTGCAGCTGGCCCCAGCCGAAATCGTCAAGGCGGTCACGGAGTCCGGATTGCGAGGACGCGGCGGTGCGGCGTTCCCCACCGGGATCAAGTGGCAGACCGTGCACGATCAGAAAACATCGCGCAAATACGTCACCTGCAATGCCGACGAAGGCGATTCCGGCACGTTCTCCGACCGCATGCTGATGGAAGGCGATCCGCTCACGCTCATCGAGGGCATGATCATCGCGGGTATCGCTGTGGGCGCGAGCCAGGGTTACATCTACCTGCGAGTCGAGTACCCGCACGCCTATCGGACGCTCAACGAAGCGATCGCCAACGCGTACCAGGCCGGATACCTCGGCGATGACGTGCTCGGCAGCGGCAAGCGCTTCGATCTCGAAGTGCGCCTGGGGGCTGGCGCCTATATCTGCGGCGAGGAAACCTCGATGCTGGAAAGCCTCGAGGGCAAGCGCGGCGAAATCCGCGTGCGTCCGCCGCTGCCCGCGATCAAGGGATTGTTCGGTCAGCCAACCATCGTCAATAACGTCATCTCGCTCGCCTCGGTGCCCGTGATCCTGCATCGGGGCGCCGCGTTCTATCGCGACTTCGGCGTCGGCAAGTCGCGCGGCACGCTGCCGATCCAGCTCGCGGGCAACGTGAAGCGGGGCGGTCTCATCGAGCGCGCGTTCGGTATCACCTTGCGCGAGCTGCTTTACGACTATGGGCAGGGCACTGCCAGCGGGCGACCGATCCGGGCCATCCAGGTCGGAGGTCCGCTCGGCGCCTACATTCCCGCAAGCCAGTTCGACACCGCCGTGGACTACGAGGCTCTCTCGGGCATCGGGGCACTCCTGGGACATGGCGGGATCGTCGTATTCGACGACACCGTCGACATGGCCAGGATGGCCCGCTACGCGATGGAGTTCTGTGCGGTGGAGTCTTGCGGGAAGTGCACCCCGTGCCGGATCGGATCCACGCGGGGTACGGAACTCATTGATCGGATTATGAAAGGTGTCAACCGGGAACAGAATCTGCACTTGCTTGAAGAGCTATGCGAGACCATGCTGCAAGGGTCGCTGTGCGGCCTCGGCGGCATGACCCCTTTCCCGGTACAAAGTGCTCTGAAACACTTCCGGGAGGACTTCGAGGCTCGCACCCGGCACTAGGTCGGCGCAGGTTTTTGCGGAGAAGACGATGTTTGCAATCGACTACAAGGACCAAGGCACTCCGGAGGTGAGCGGCGCTCCCGTCGAGGTCGAGGTCGACGGCGTCAAGGTCACAGTCCCCGAAGGCACGTCGGTCATGCGCGCTGCCTCGCTCGCCGGTACGCAGGTGCCGAAGCTCTGTGCGACCGACACGCTGAAGGCGTTCGGTTCGTGCCGGTTGTGCCTGGTCGAGATTGAAGGCCGCAAGGGTTACCCGGCCTCGTGCACGACGACTGTCGCGGCGGGCATGAAGATCCGCACCGAGTCCGAAAAGCTGCTGCAGCTCCGGCGCAACGTCATCGAGCTGTACCTCTCCGAGAATCCGCACCATAGCGAAACCTGCCCGGCGAGCGGCCATTGCGAGCTCGAGAACATGGCCGAACAGCTGGGAGTGACCGAGTCGCGCTACAGGGCGGATGAAGTCGAGCGCGCGCCAGCGACCAAGGACACCAGCAACCCCTATTTCACCTTTGACCCCGACCTTTGCATCGTGTGCTCGCGCTGCGTGCGGGCCTGCGACGAGGTCCAAGGGACTTTTGCGCTGACCATCGAGAATCGCGGCATTGCCTCGCGCGTGTCGGCAAGCCAGCACGAATCGTTTCTGGATTCGGAGTGTGTCTCCTGCGGTGCGTGCGTGGAGTCGTGCCCGACGGGAGCACTGTTCGAAAAGTCGCTCGCGCTTCTGGGCAAGGCGGAGGACGCGCACCAGACGACCTGCGGCTATTGCGGAGTGGGCTGCTCGTTCCAGGCCGAAACACGCGGTACGGGTGACGCGGTCGAGGTTGTGCGCATGACGCCCAGCCGCAATGGCCACGCCAATTCAGGTCACGCCTGTGTGAAGGGCCGTTTCGCGTACGGTTACGCGACGCATCCCGATCGCGTTACGCAGCCACTGATGCGTGCGAGCATCGATGACCCGTGGGTTGCGACCACCTGGGATGAGGCGATTGCTCATTCCGCGCGTGAATTCAAGCGCATCCAGGCGAAGTACGGACGCGATTCCGTGGGCGGCATTACTTCTTCGCGCTGCACCAACGAAGAGACATTCCTGGTGCAGAAGCTGGTGCGCGCCGCCTTCGGCAACAACAACGTGGACACCTGTGCGCGGGTCTGCCATTCGCCGACCGGCTATGGGCTCAAGCACACCTTGGGCGAATCAGCGGGAACCCAGGCATTCACGTCGGTCGCGAAGGCCGATGTGATCATGATCATCGGCGCGAATCCGAGCGAGGCGCACCCGGTGTTCGCCTCGCGCATGAAACAGCGCTTGCGCCAGGGCGCGAGGCTCATCGTCGTCGATCCGCGCGTCATCGGCATGGTGCACTCGCCGCACATCGAGGCGAACTACCACCTGCAACTGCGTCCGGGCACCAACGTCGGCATCATCAATGCGCTCGCACATGTCGTCGTCACCGAAGGGCTGACCAAGGACAATTACATCGCGGAGCGCTGCGAGCCCGAGTCCTACCAGGCATGGAAGAAGTTCGTCTCCGAACCGCGCAATTCACCGGAAGCGATGGAAAGCATCACGGGAGTGCCGGCGGGCACGGTGCGCAGCGCGGCGCGCCTCTACGCCAAGGCCGCGAACGGGGCGATCTATTACGGCCTCGGCGTCACCGAGCACAGCCAGGGCACGACCATGGTGATGGGTATCGCGAACCTTGCGATGGCCACCGGCAATCTTGGTCGCGAAGGCGTGGGTGTGAGCCCGCTGCGCGGCCAGAACAACGTGCAGGGCTCGTGCGACATGGGATCTTTCCCGCACGAGTTCAGCGGCTATCGCCACGTCTCGGATGAGAAGACCCGTCACCTGTTCGAGCAGGCGTGGGGCGTGAACCTGCTCGGCGACCCGGGACTGCGTATCCCGAACATGTTCGAGGCGGCGCTCGATGGCAGCTTCAAGGGCATGTACGTGCAGGGTGAGGACTTCGCGCAGTCCGATCCGAATACGCTGCACATCGCGTCCGCAATGCGTGAGTTGGAATTTTGCGTGGTGCAGGATCTATTCCTCAACGAGACCGCGAAGTTCGCGCATGTGTTCCTGCCGGGCTCGTCATTCCTGGAAAAGGACGGCACCTTCACCAATGCAGAGCGGCGCATCTCGCGCGTACGCAAGCTCGTGGAACCGCTGGCAGGGCTGCAGGACTGGGAAATCAC
>DATBIF010000121.1:0-2591 GCA_036557045.1 Steroidobacteraceae bacterium | reverse complement strand
CAACTGGTCCGTCGGGTTCTCCCCTGCTCGCAGCATCGGACCCTTGCGAATCGCGTGGCTGAAGCGACCTTCGAAGTACAGCAGCGCCGTTTCGCCATGGTCATCGACGCGCGCGAGGTAGGGCTGCAGCAGCGCCGTGTGTTTCATGTCCAGCAGCTGCCCGACGTGTGCGCGAATGGCCGCAACCTCGCTCACCGGATGTCGCCGCGCGTGGCGGGAGCCCGAACCCACCGCGGGCTTGACGACGATTTCGCTCGAGCCCGTGCCATTCAGAAAATCGCTCACGGTCCGCCCCACGTCGGTACCCGCCTCGACGAATTGCGTCGGCACGATCGGCACGCCGGCACGCGCCAGATCCCGCATGTAGCGCTTGTCGGTATTCCAGCGAATCACCGGCACGGGGTTGAGCAGGGTCGTCAGTTGCGCGACGCGCTCGCTCCAGTCGAGGAACTCGGCGAGGCGCATGGAGGCATCCCAGGTGGAACGCAGCAATGCCAGGTCCAGACTCCGCCACTCGACACCCTGATCGTCCCAATCGACCACGCGAGCGTCCGCGCCTGCAGCCTGCAAGGCGTTGAGCAGTGGCGGCATGTCTTCGTCGAGGCCCGTCGCGGCGCGCGCCGAGACGAGGCCGATGCGTTTTCCTGCTGCTGAACTCGATGCCAAGCTCGATTTCCCTTTCAGTCGATATCGCCTGGAGCAACCCGCATACTCTAGGGCAACTCTGCACAGGTTTCTTGGAGCGCGTTGTGTCGCCAACGGTGCAGATGCTAGGCGCAGTGCGCCGGCAATGGTCGATTCCATTGGCAAGCGCTGCAACGACGCAGCTGCCCGTTCGCGGCGCAACCCGTCCGGGACCGGCGGTCGCGCCCATGAAACCTGTGCAGAGTTGCCCTAGCCGAAGGGGGAGCGAACCATGACCGATTCGACCGCGCGCAGCCGCCTGTTCTCGTACGAGACCGGGGTCCTGTTCCTGCTCTGCCTGACATTCGGCATCGTGTTCTTCGATCGCAACGCGGCCCTGTATCTCTCGCCTTTCATCGCACCGGATCTCGAGCTCAACAACACGCAGATCGGGTTCCTCGGTTCCGCGCTCTCACTCACGTGGGCGCTGTCGGCTTATTTCTTCGGGGCGTGGTCCGATCGGATCGGCGCACGCAAGCCGTTCCTGCTCGCCTCGGTGCTGTCGTTCTCGGTGTGCTCATTCCTGTCGGGCATCTCGCAGTCGTTCGGCGTGCTGTTCGCTTCGCGCCTGCTGATGGGACTCGCCGAAGGACCCTTCCTGCCGGTGGCCATGACGATCCTGATGGCCGTATCGAGCGAGGAGCGGCGCGGCCTCAACATGGGCGTGATGCAGAACTTCTTCAGCAGCGTGATGGGATCGTTCCTGGCGCCGCTGGTGCTGGTGGCGATCGCCGAGCACTACAGCTGGCGCTATTCGTTCTTCATCGCCGGATTGCCCGGCCTGGTGTGCGCCTACTTCATCTGGAAGTACGTGCGCGAGCCTGCGCGCGCAGCCGTCACGGCCGAGGCGGCAGCGCACCGTCAGCTGAGCTTCCTGGAGTTCCTGCGCGTCCGCAACGTGTGGCTGTGCGTCCTCATCAGTTCCTTCATGGTGTCGTGGATGTTGTTGGCGTGGAATTTCCTGCCGGTGTTCTACACGAACTACCGGCACTTCACGCCGTCGGACATGAGCCACCTCATGAGCGTGCTCGGGGTATCCGCGGCCGTCGGCGCCTTCGTCGTGTCGGCGCTCTCGGATCGCTTCGGCCGCAAGCCGATCATGATCATCTTCTCGCTCCTCGGTGCCATCGTTCCGCTCGCAGCGCTCTACTACGACGGCCCGCTCTGGATGCTCGGCGCGATCATCTTCCTCGGCTGGCAGGCCTCGGGGGTGTTCCCGCTCTACATGGGCACGATACCGGCCGAGAGCACTTCGCCACGACACATCGCGAGCGCGATGGGCCTGGTGGTCTGCGTCGGCGAGGTGGTCGCATCGGCCGTCACGCCGCTCGCGGGATACATCGCCGACCGGACCTCGCTCGCCGCCCCGCTGCTGATCGAGCTGGGCTGCGCGCTGATGGGTTGCTTCTTCGCTCTGTTCCTGGTGGAAACGGCGCCCGCCAAGGTCGGCCAGCGCCGGGCCACCGTGCTGGGCGCAAGTCAGGCGGACGCCTGACTCGTTGCCGACTCACCGGGCCACGGCAGCCGATCCGCCGCGAGCGCGAGCACTGCGCCGAGCACTGCGGAGCTCACGAGCGCGGTCCTGAGCCCCGTGGCGTGCGCCACCTGGCCCCAGATCACGCTGCCGAGCGACAGCGACCCGTAGAACGCCAGCAGGTAGAACGCCATGCCCCGCGCGCGTACCCAATTCGGGAGCAGCGCCTGCGCGGCAATCGGGAACGTCGTCACCACCGTCATCCAGGCGCCGCCGGCAATCACCGCGACCGCAGCGGCAATGACCTGGTTCGAAGTCAACGCCAGAACCACCGTCGTGAATGCCGACAGCAGGCTTCCGGCGCGCACCAGCTTGCCGCTACTCATGCGGATGCGCAGCCCCGGCATGACGAATGCACCGATGATCGCGCCCG
>DATBIF010000120.1:0-3925 GCA_036557045.1 Steroidobacteraceae bacterium | reverse complement strand
GAATCGCGAGCAGGGTCGAGTTGCCCATGATGCCCAGCACGCGCTCGGGCAGCGCCTGCAGCAAGGCCGGCTCGATGTTGCCGTGCAGGATGCCGATCAGGCCGAACAGCAGCCCGTTGGCGGCGAGCGAGAATGCGACCGGATAGCCGAGCAGCAGGAACACCACCAGGCCAGCGAACATCAGCGGGGCCATGAGCTCGAACGGCATCAGGTCCCGTGGCCTTTCTTCTCGAACGCGCTCGCGGGCACGAGCCCCTTGAGGAAACCGACGCGCTTGATGATCTCGGACACGCCCTGCAGGGCGAGCAGCCCGAACGCGATGGGTATGAGCAGGCGCACCGGCCAGCGGATGAGGCCGCCCGGGTCGGACGAGTATTCGTCGATGTGGAACGAGTTCACCAGCGACGGCACGCTGTACCACGCGATGATGAGCGACGCCGGCAACAGCATGAACACGCCGCCCAGGATGTCGATCCACGCCTGCACGCGCGGCGACAGCTTGCCGTTGACCACGTCGATGCGCACGTGCTCGTTGCGCCGCAGCGTATAGCCCGCGACCAGCAGGAACACCGCGGAGTTGAAGTACCACTGCAGCTCGAGCCAGGCGTTCGACGCCATGCTGAACATGTAGCGCGCAACCGCGTTGCACGTGCACACGATCACCGCCGCGAGGCCCAGCCAGGCGACGGCCTTGCCGATGCGCTCGTTGAGGCGGTCGATCAGCGCGGCGAGGTGGAGCAGTCTTCGCATGTGCGGCTAGCGCCCGACCATTGCGAGCACGTCGGACTTGAGGAAGCGCTCGACCACCAGCATGAAGCCGATCGACGGCACGAGCAGCAGCAGCGCGGTGATCGATGCGATCTGGTAGTTGCCGCCCATGCTGGCGTTGAACATGAGCAGCGGCAGCGTCGTGACGTCGGGAACGCCGACGAAGTACGTGCCGGTGAACTCGTCGAGCGATTCGAGGAACACGAAGATCGCGCTGGCCATCAGGCCCGGCGCGGCGAGCGGCAGCGTGACGGTGCGGAAGCACGTCCATGGCGACGCGCCCATGTTGCGCGCGGCTTCCTCGAGCGAGCCGTCCACGGCGGCGAACGCGGCGGATGCGATCCACACCGCGAGCACCAGGCCGTGGGACGCGTGCACGAGCACCACGCCGGTGATCGTGCCCGCCAGGCCGATCTGGTAGAACACCTGCGCGATGTTCACGTAGACCGGCAGGTTCGGCACGGCCTGGGGCAGCAGGAACGCGAGCAGGATGGCGCCGCGCCATGGCAGGCGCAGGCGCGCGAGCGCATAGCCGGCGGGGATCGCGACCGCGAGGCTGAAGACCACCGTGAGGAGCGCTATCCAAACGCTCGTGCCGAGCGAGCCGAGCGCGTTGCCGCGCGGCGCGAACACGCGCTGCCAGAACGTGAAGCCGTATTCGAGCGGCAGCTTGCTCGGGAAATACCACTTCTCCGCGAACGCCCACAGCACGAGGTTCAGCAACGGGCCGAAGATTAGGAAGGCGAGGAGCGCGAGCAGCGCGGCGCGCACCAACGCGCCTGGCATCTGCCGCAGCGGGGCCGAGCGGGCGTACGTGGCCGTCATGCGCCTTCGGCCTTGCGCACGGCGTGACGCAGGTAGAACGCCGCGCCCATCGCGGCGAGCAGCAGCGACAGCAGGCACAACGCGTTCGCGACCGCGTAATCGGCCAGCGTGCTGATGCGGTACGCCACGTCCACCGTCATCATGGTCGGTGAATTCGGATTGATCATCAGCGGGACCGAAAGCACCGACAGCATGGTCACGAACGACAGCACGAGCCCCACCAGCAGCGTCCCGCGCACCTGCGGCAGCACGATGCCGAAGAGCACGCGCCAGCGCGGCGCGCCGAGGTTGCGTGCGGCCTCGACGTGGGTGCGGTCGAGCGACGCCATGGCGCCGGCGAGCAGCAGCGTGACGAACGGCGCCTGCTTCCACACGAATGCCACGACGATGCCCCGCCAGTCGAGCATGCTCTGCGCCGAGAGCGGCTCGATGATGCCCGAGCCGATCAGCACGTGGTTCAGAAGCCCGTTCTTGGCGAGGAACGTGCGCATCACCTGCCCCGCCACCACGAAGGGGATGAACAGCGGCCAGCGATACAGCCACCGCAGGAGCGCCACGGCGCGCGGATTCTCGCCCAGCGTGAGATAGCCGGCGATCGCGATGGCGACGAGCGCGATGAGGAGGGTCGAAAGCGCCACGATCGCGATCGTGAAGCCGATGTCCTTGCTGTAGAGGTCGACGGCCTTGGCGAAATGCGCGAGCGTGAATCCGCCATCCGCGGCCCGGAACGCGCCCACCGCCGACAGCGCGAGCGGCAGCACGAAGAACAGCGCCACCACGGCGAGCGCGGGCGCGATGAGCGCGAAGCCCGCCCAGCGCTTCGCGCGGGCCGCGCGGCGCGCGCGCGATTCGGGCTCGACCGGGGCCAGGCCGGCGGTGAGTTCGGTGGACATGCGGCCGTCGTCCCTGCGGAAGCAGGGACCCAGGGTCGTTCGACGAACGCCGCTGGGCCCCGCTTCCGCGGGGGCGACAAATCGACCTACTTCAACACCACCCGCTCATACCCCTCCACGATGTCGGTGAAGTACTCCGACAACGGGAACGGACGGCCGTACTTCGACAGGTCCTGCGGCGAGATGTCGGTGAAGAGCTTGTTCCACGCCGCCGGGTCGAGCTTGGTCTGCACGTATTGCGGGTCGATGCCGGGATACCAGTTGAACTGCTTGACGATGCCGTCGGCCTGCACTTCGGGGCTTTCCGCGAAGTCGATGAACTTCTTCGCGAGCGCGGCATTCGCCGCTTTCGCCGGGATCACGTAGTACATCGGCTGGCCGGGCAGCCCGGGCGCGGGAAGCTCGAGCTTGATCTTGGGATTCATCTTGCCGTCCGCCACCCAGGTGTAGAACATGTCGACCCATACCGGACCCATCGCGATCTCGCCGCGGTTCAGCATGTCGAGCGTGCCGGCGTTGCCCGGCGTCATCACGACGTACTGGTTGAACGTCTTGAGGCCCTCCAGCGACTTGTCGATCTGAGCCTTGGCGTTCGGATCGTACGGGCCCTTCTCGAGCTTGTCGGCCATGCCGCTGTTCGCGGCGACCCAGCCGGTGACGAAGCCCACGCCGGACATGCCGCCCTTGACGCCGTTGTAGCCGAACTGCTTCGGGTTCTTCTTCACCCACTCGTTGAGCTCGGCAAAGCTCTTCGGGGGCTGCTTGACCAGGTCGGGGTTGTACGCGAAGGCGATCTGGCTGTGGAACATCGGCAGAACGAAGCCGTCGACGTTCGCGCCGAGCGCGTTCTTCGCCGTGTCGCGCGAGACGAGCTTGCCCGCGCTGACGTCGTTGCGATACGGCATCAGCAGCTTCTCGTTGACCATCGTCGCGGCGCCGCGCTGGTGCACCACCGCCACGTCGATGTCCCACGCGGCCTGCCCGGCCTTCTGCTCGGCGGCGAGCTTCTCGTAGATCTTCTGCGACCCGGAGTCGCCCGGTCCGGTGCCGACCGCGCGCACCTTCACGCCGGGATTCATCTTCTCGAACCGAGGCCCGAGATAGTTGTTGACGTAGTCGACCATGTTCTGGTCGCCCGCCGTGACGACGTTGAGCATCGTCTCCGCCACCGCGGGGGAGCACGGCAACGCGATCAGCGTGCCGGCCGCCATCGCTCCCAACAGTCTCGAAATGCGCATCGTTGTCCTCCTCAGTACACAGTCAGCCGCCGAATGCGGCTCTCGAAATTTCCCCTCTCCCTGCGGGAGAGGGGCAAGGGGTGAAGGCGTGCCGAAAGCGGCTCTCGAAATTTCCCCTCTCCCTGCGGGAGAGGGGCAAGGGGTGAGGCGTGCCGAAGGTCGCTCCGGGCGCATTCGGTCAGGCCTGCGCCGGGAACAGCA
>DATBIF010000119.1:0-2545 GCA_036557045.1 Steroidobacteraceae bacterium | reverse complement strand
GTCCCGGAGCGCGGAAATCCGATCAGGAATACATGACCACGTGTGCCGGACGGAGCCGCGGCCTCGGCCATCGAGCGGCGCCAGCTGCCGCGCGAGGTGCGCTGAAAGTAGCTCTGCATCGCCTGCGCGAGCTCCAGCGTGCTGCGCCCGTGCGCGAATCGGCTGGCATAGATGACGCGACGTTCCTCGTTGGCGCTCGCATATGCATCGAAGGCTTCGCGGAAACGCCCCTGGGCATCGAGCGCGTCTGCGAGAGCGCCGCGCGCCAATGCCTTTTCGAGTCGTGTCGGTCGCGGGTCGGCCAGCAGGTCGCGCAGCAGCGTCTCGGCCTTCTCGGCGGCGCCCAACGCGATGTCTGCCGCCGCGAGGGACATCACCGCATTGGGAAAATTCGGCTCGACACGCAGCACTTGTCCGGCGAACTGGCGCGCATCCTTGTGCTCGCCGCGCCGGCTGTGGAGGGAGGCCAGGCCTGCGAGCGCGATCAGGTTGCCGGCTTGCAGCTCGAGTGCGCGACGATAGGCTTCTGCCGCCGCATCCAGGACTCCGAGTGCCTCGAGCGCGGCTCCGCGGCAAGCATGGGCGGGCGCGAAATCAGGGTGCGCGGCGATCACCGCGTCGAAATGTTCCAGCGCCTCGCGCGGCGTCTCGAGGCTGTTGAGCAGGATGCCGAGGGCGTGCCTGCACCCGATATCGTCGGGCGCGATCTCGAGAGCACGACGCAGCAGATCCACTGCCGCTTCCGGGCGTCCCTCGTGCTCGCGCTTGACCGCCACCAGGTTGAGAACGAATGGGTGCTCGAGGCCGGACGTCAGCGCCTCCTCGGCCAGGTTCGCCGCCTGCGTGACGTCGCCGCTCTGCGTGAGAGCTTGAATCTGGCGCAGCGTATCGCGGTCTGCCACGGGATCTCCGGTCCTCGGTCGGTCGTCCATTCTAGGGCACCCACGGCGCTACGATAGGCGCTGCGGACCGGCCGCGTGTTCGTGCGTCTGCGGCCGTCTTCTGGCAGTGAGAAATGGTGGAGGCGGCGGGAATCGAACCCGCGTCCGAAGGCCCTACGCTACGTGACCTACATGCTTAGCCGCTTCGATTATTCTCGTCGCACGCTACCCGAAGGGCAGGGAAGACGTGCGACCAGCTCAAGTTACGTTTAACAGGCCGGCCTTCAGCACACCGGACCCGCGATCTTGTGAGCGCGTCCCCTGATTTGGATCCACAAGCAAATGCCAGTCAGAGGTTAGGCGGGATTAAGCCGCCAGAGCGTAGTTGTCGTCGTTTGCAACTATAAGTTTGCCGGCGGTTTAACGAGGAACCTGCACCTCGGCATGCACCCGTAGTCTCGCGACCCCCGTCGAAGCCGATCGCCCCCACACGTGCAGGGACCATTGTAGGGCCGCAGGCGCCTGGCACAAGGGATCAGTGGTAATTCCGCGAACTGCGGCGCCTAGCGACCGGCGCCGGCGGTGCAGCTCAATGCCGCTTCATCAGACGCGCCTTCTCGCGCTCCCAGTCGCGCGCCTTGTCCGTGTCGCGCTTGTCGTGCTGCTTCTTGCCCTTGGCCAGGCCGACCTCGAGCTTCGCGCGTCCGCTCTTCCAGTAGAGCGTGAGCGGCACCAGCGTGTAGCCGCGCCTTTCCACTGCGCCTACCAGGTGGTCGAGCTGGTGCCGATGCAGGAGGAGCTTGCGGGTGCGCGTCGGGTCCGCGTGCACATGGGTGGACGCGGAAGTGAGTGGCGAGAAATGCGCACCGAACAGGAACGCCTCGCCGTTCTTCACATAGACGTAGCTCTCCTTCAACTGTGCGCGGCCGGCACGCAGGCTCTTCACTTCCCAGCCCTCGAGTGCGAGTCCCGCCTCGTAGCGGTCCTCGATGAAATAGTCGTGCCGCGCCTTGCGGTTCTCGGCGATGGTGGGATTCGGCTTGTCGGACGGTGCGGGCATGTGCTGTAGGATAACCTCGTGCGACAGATCGATCGTCAAGCCCTCGTGCCCTTCACGACCGAGCAGATGTACGCGCTGGTCGACGACGTGCCCCGCTATCCGCAATTCCTGCCCTGGTGCCGCAAGGCCGAAGAACTCGAGCGCAGCGCGGGCGAAGTGGTCGCGAGCCTGCAGGTGCACAAGGGCGCGTTGCATGCCCGGTTCACTACGCGCAACCGGCTCGAGCCGTTCACGGCGATCGTGCTGCAGCTGGTGGACGGGCCGTTTCGCTCACTGAGCGGCGCATGGCGATTCTCGCCGATCGGTGACAAGGGATCACGCGTGTCGCTGCAGTTGCAGTTCGCCTTCGCCAATCCGCTCAATGCCTGGCTGCTGGAACCGGTGTTCGAACATACCTGCAACTCGCTCGTCGACGCCTTCGTCGCGCGTGCGCAGGCGATCTATGGACGATGACGCGCCACTGCATTGCGAAGTCGCGTACGCGCGCCCGGATCGCCAATGGGTCATCAAGGTCAGGTTGCCTCGAGGCGCAACCGCCCTCGATGCAGTGCGTGCATCTGGGCTGGCATCGATGTGTCCCGAGGTGGTGCCGGAGCGCGCCGCG
>DATBIF010000118.1:0-2065 GCA_036557045.1 Steroidobacteraceae bacterium | reverse complement strand
TCGCCGACACCCCCGAGCGCCGCGGTGCCAGGGACGCGTTGCTCGCCAGGCTCGCTGCGCTCAATCCGGCCGCCCCGATCCTCGACGCCGTCGCCGGCGAAGCCACCGCCGCACGGCTTCTGCAATGCGGTCTCTACAATCCCGAGGAGAAAATTCCAGACGTGAGGCGCTGGCTGGCGGAGGAGGCCTACGCGGCAGCCGCGCATCACCACGACCATCACCACCAGGATCCCAATCGCCACGACGATCGCATCCGCGCCTTCACGATCGCGACCGATACGCCGGTCCCGGGCGCTACCTTCGAGATGTTCATCGATCTTGTGCGCTCGCTGCACGGTCCCAAGCTCCTGCGCCTCAAGGGCATTGTGAAGATCGCCGAGGAGCCGGAGCGTCCCCTGGTGATTCACGGCGTTCAGCACGTCATGCACCCGCCGGTTCGACTTGAGCGCTGGCCCGATGCCGACGAGCGCACCCGGATCGTCGTCATCACCCGCGACCTCGACCCCGAGGCGGTCACGCGGCTGTTCGACGCATTCCTGGAGCGCCGCGCAGCCGATACGCCCGATCGGGCGGCCCTCTTCGACAACCCGCTGGTGCCGTTTGGCGGCGTCGATCGCTGACGTTGGGGGAACCCGGCGGCAGCTCTTGCCACCAAAGGCCGGCTGCATGATGCTGCCGTGGCTGTGAGTCGCGTCCAGCGTGCTGACGGAAAACGTCATGAAATTGATCGAGCGGCTCTCGGCTGACCTGATTTGTGCGCGTGGCGCATTGCGCGCGCTGCGAATGACGACGCACATCGCCCGCAACCCGACCCGCACGTTCCCCAATGTGGTGGACGAGCTCGCCGACCGGCATGGCGACGCCGCGGCGCTCCTCTCCGACCGCGAGCGCCTGAGCTATCGCGAGCTCGCCGCGCGCTCGAACCGCTATGCGCGCTGGGCGCTGGCCCAAGGCCTCATCAAGGGCGACACCGTCTGCCTTCTCATGCCGAACCGGCCGGAGTTCCTGGCGCTCTGGCTCGGCGTCAACCGGGTCGGTGGCGTTGTGGCGCTCCTCAATACCAACCTGACGGGGCATGCGCTCGCGCATTGCATCAACGTCGTCACGCCAAAGCACATCATCGTGGCGGCGGAGCTTCTTCCGGCGCTGCAGAGCGCGCAACCGCACCTGACCGCCCAGGCAATCTGGTGGTTGCACGGCGAGGCCAGCGCGAGCTTCGCGCGGCTCGATCGCGAGGTTGAAAGATTTTCCGGCAACATGCTGACCGGACACGAGCAGCGCCAGATCACGATCGAGGACCGCGCACTGTTCATCTACACGTCCGGAACCACCGGCATGCCCAAGGCTGCCAACATGAACCATTACCGCGTGATGCTCGCGACCCACGCCTTTGCGGGCGTGATGGACACACGCGCAGACGACTGCATGTATGACTGTCTGCCGATGTATCACAGCTCCGGCGGACTGCTCGCAACCGGCGCCGTGCTGATCAACGGCGGCTCGGTCGTGCTGCGCGAGAAGTTCTCGGCACGCGAATTCTGGGACGACATCGCGCGCTGGAACTGCACGCTGGTGCAATATATCGGCGAGTTCTGCCGTTATCTCGTCAATTCACCACCGCATCCGAAAGAGCGCTCGCACCGGCTGCGCCTGCTCTGCGGCAATGGCCTGCGGCCCGACATCTGGCGCGAGTTCAAGGATCGCTTCCAAATCCCTCAGATCATCGAGTTCTACGCGGCCACCGAAGGCAACGTCACGATGTTCAACTTCGAGGGCAAGGAGGGCGCCGTCGGCCGCATCCCGTGGTTCCTGGCCCATCGCTTCCCGACCAAGGTCGTGCGCTTCGACGTCGAGCGGCAACAGCCGATCCGCGACGAGCAGGGCTTCTGCATCGAGTGCGAGCCTGGCGAGGCGGGGGAGGTGGTCGGCAAGATCCTCAAGGACTCATCGAAGCCGGGGCAGCGGTTCGAAGGCTATGCGACCCAGCTCGAGACCGAGAAAAAAGTCTTGCACGACGTGTTCGTCAAAGGCGACCTCTGGTTTCGTACCGGCGACCTGATGCGCA
>DATBIF010000117.1:0-1544 GCA_036557045.1 Steroidobacteraceae bacterium | reverse complement strand
TGGGACGTCGTCATCAGCAGCACGCGTGCGACCGAGATCGACGGCGTCGCCGTCGTGCAGTCGTTGCGTGAGCGCCGGCTCGAGACCCCGGTGGTGCTCCTCACCGACGGCTCCGACGAGGTCGCGAACCTCGAATCGATCGCGGCAGGCGCGGAGGATGTCCTCAAGCGCGAGGACCTGTACCGCCTGCCCTACGTCGTCGGACGCATCCTGCAGCATCAGCAGATTCGTCAGGACCAGGCCGCGATGCTGCGGACCGGGCGACTCAGGATTCATCGCGGCCGCGGTTTTGGAGTGCGGCGCGCGCTCGCCGCGGTGCTGATTGCACTCACCGCAGCATTGATGGGCTTCAGCCTGTGGTACGGGCAAAGCGGACATGCGCGTGCCGAAATCCAGCTGCAGCAGCAGGTCGGTGAGAGTGCGAGTGCCGTGGCGATCCTGGTCGAGCAGATGCTGGGCGATGCGGCCAGCCTGCAAGGGATTGCCGATCGCCCGGAGTTGCAGCCGGACATTGTCGCCCTGGCGCGCCCTCGCGGCCGCGAGATCCACATCCTGGACGCTGGCGGCAGGCTGGTCGCCGCGTCCACCTCAAATGGCCTCGGTACGCTGCTCAAAAGCGGCTCAGCCGATGAGCTGAACGCCACGCTGCGAGACGGCGAGCCGCGAGCCTTCGCGCTGCGCACGGGCGGCGATCCGCCACTCATCTACTGGTACTGCGTGCCTATCCAGGCCAAGAGCGGACAGATCCTCGGCGCGGTGCTCGTCAACTACAGCACCGAGCGCGTCGAGCTCGAGCGCGCCACGCGCGCCCAGATTCGCGCAGCCCGCCTCGCCGCCGGAACTGTAATCGCTGCCGTGGTGCTGAGTCTGGCTCTCGTGGCGCTGCTCTACCTCATCCTTCCCATCGAGCGCCTGCGTGATGCCGCTGCGCGGCTGTCCACCGGATCTCTGGACCTCGAAGTACCGCAGGGGCCGGGCGAGATCGGTGACATCGGCGTCGGTCTCGACACGTTGCGCAAGCGGCTCAAGAAAAGTGTGCTCGCGCGCCAGTCCGACATGGTGCAGCGCCTGCGCGCCGAGGAAGCTCTGCGCCAGGTCCACCTGCGGCTGCGCAGCCAGATCGATGCGACGCAGTCGCGCGCTCGCGAATTCACTTTACTCGCCGAAATGGGCGCCCTGTTGCAGGCGTGTGCCACGCGTGAGGAGTCGTACCGGATCATCTCCCGGTTCGCTGGCGAATTGTTTGCCGGCTTTCGCGGAACGGTGTACCTGAACGGCGCGACGCGCGACTTGTTCGAGCCCGTCGCGCAGTGGGGCACGGCCGCGGATCTTCCGGCACCCATCGCGAGCGACGAATGCTGGGCCCTGCGCCGTGGCCAGGTGCACGCCGTGCTCGCTCGCAGTCGTGAACTGCGCTGCGAGCACATCGACGCGCAGGAGAACGCCGGCACCCTGTGCGTGCCGCTGATGGCGCAGGCGAGCTCGATCGGCGTGCTCTGCATGCGTGAGCTGACACCGGGCGCACAACCCGAAGAAGCGGCCCT
>DATBIF010000116.1:0-2138 GCA_036557045.1 Steroidobacteraceae bacterium | reverse complement strand
GCGCGTGCCCATGAGCTCGGCCGGACGCACGACTGGGTGATCATCTATTACTACGATCACGATCATCTCGAATCGCAATGCACGGTCGTTACCGAGACGTTCGGGCAGCTCAGGGGCATGCGCGTGGTGCGCGGCCGCGAGCCCGAGTGTGTACAGCACTACTCCGCCGCCGCGCTGCGGGAGAGCGCGGCCTGAGGCGGTTACGAGGACCGCCAGGCTGCTCACGGCGCGTGACGGATCTTTGTCGCGAGAAGGTCGAGAACGACAAAGGCAACGACAGCCGCGCAAATCTCCGCTGCGCCGAGGCCGAGCGGCCTCGCCAGGAGCATCGAGGGCAGCAGCGCTTCGGGCACCTGGTCCAGGCCCACGATCTCGGTTCCGGGCGCAAGACGCAGCCGCCGTTTAAAGGCGCTCGATAGCGCATCGCCCGTCAACGACAGCGCACCGAACGCGGCTCCCACGGCAAAGCCGGGACCTGTGAGCACCGCGGCGAGCGCGCAGGACAGCGTGCCGAACAGGACGCCTCTCCAGGTCTTGTGGCCGCCGAAGAGACGTTCCCCGTCCCACAGGCGCACGCCTCCGTCGAGAGGCGCGGTCCAGTGCCGCTGCAGCGCCCTGCCCGCCGCCCATGGACTCACGTTCGCGACGATCATCAGGAACAGCGCGCGGGAGGTGTTGACAACGTCAATCACGGGCCACGCGCTCGATCGTTCACACGCTTCTGGCGCACTTCATCCCTTGATGCACACGAGCGGCTCGAGGCGCGCGACCTTCCTGGCGAGGCCCGCCGCGTCGGCCGTATCCACGACCGCCGTGACGTCCTTGTAGGCCTCGGGCGCCTCCTCGGCAACGCCTCTCATGGACGGGCTTCGGATCAGAATGCCGCGCGCGGCGAGCTCATCGACCACCTGACGCCCTTTCCAGGTTCGTAGTGCCTGGTGGCGGCTCATCGCGCGACCAGCGCCGTGACACGCGGAGCTGAAGGCGAGCGCCTCGGACTCCTTCGTACCCGCCAGCACATAGGAGCCTGTGCCCATCGAACCGCCGATCAGCACCGGCTGGCCGACCTCGCGCAGCGGTTCCGGAACATCCGGGTGTCCGGGGCCAAAGGCACGCGTCGCGCCTTTGCGGTGCACGTAGAGTCGTCTCGCAGCACCCGCGACGCGATGCTCTTCCACCTTGCAGGTGTTGTGCGACACATCGTAAAGGAGCGGCAACTCCGCGCGCGGCAGAATGTCCGCGAACACCTGGCGCACCAGGTGCGTGAGGATCTGGCGGTTGGCGAGTGCACAGTTGATCGCGGCCCGCATCGCGCCCAGGTATTCCTGACCGACTTGGGAGTTGATCGGTGCGCAGGCCAGCTCACGATCGGGCAGCGTGATGCCGTGCTGCCGTGCCGCCACCACCATGCGCTTGAGGAATTCGGTGCCGATCTGGTGACCGAGGCCGCGCGAGCCGCAGTGGATCATCACGATGATGTCGCCCTGCTTCAGGCCGAAGACGCGCGCTGCCGGGCCATCGAAGACCGCAACGACTTCCTGCACCTCGAGGTAGTGATTGCCACTGCCGAGCGTGCCCATTTCATCGCGCTGGCGCTGCTTCGCCTGCTCTGATACCTCGCCCGGCTTCGCGTGCAGCATCTGCCCACGCTCCTCGATGCGCTCCAGGTCCTGCGCCATTCCCCAGCCTCTCTCGACCGCCCATTTCGCTCCGCCGCTCAGCATGTGGTCCATCTCTTGCGCGTCGAGGTGGATCGCGCCGGTGCTGCCGAGGCCCGCGGGAATTCGCCGATAGAGTGCCTCCGCGAGCGCCTTCTGGACTCCCATGACGTCGGCACGCTGCAAGCCCGTGTGCAGACAACGCACGCCGCAGGAAATATCGAAACCTACGCCTCCGGCCGACACCACGCCGCCCGCGTCCGGATCGAATGCCGCTACGCCACCGATCGGAAAGCCATATCCCCAGTGCGCGTCCGGCATGGCATACGATGCGTCGACGATTCCCGGCAGCTTCGCGACGTTGACAGCCTGCTCGTAGACCTTGTCGTCCATGTCGCGGATCAGAGTCTCATCGGCGTAAATGATGGCCGGCACCCGCATGGCGCCGTGCGGCTCGATCCGCCAGGTGGTCGGATCGAC